>NZ_JAGXJM010000012.1:0-260181 GCF_019091445.1 Streptomyces sp. GbtcB7 | reverse complement strand
CGGCCGCGCGACCCCCCCCGCCCCCTTGGGGGGGCAACGGGGGGGCCGCCGGGCGGCCGCCCGCCGGCCCGGCGCCCTTGGTGTTTCCACCGTACGTACAGCGATCCCGTCAGCGGCGGCCCGACCTGCCCAACAGCCAGAGCAGATAGGGACCGCCCACCAGGGACGTGAGCGCCCCGACCGGGATCTCCAGCGGCGGCACCAGCGTGCGGGCCACCAGGTCGGCGCCGACCACGATCAGCGCGCCCGTCAGGGCGGAGGCAGCGAGGGGGAGTTGCGGGGTGCGCGTGAGGCGGCGGGCCAGTTGGGGGCCCGTGAGGGCGACGAAGCCGACCGGGCCGGCCGCACCGGTCGCGACCGCGGCGAGCACCACCCCGAGCACGGTCAGGCCGAGCTGGGTGCGCTGCACGCGGACGCCGAGCGCGGCGGCCGTGTCGGCGTCCAGGCCGAGCGGGCGCAGCGCGCGACTCGCCCACACCAGGGCGGGCAGCGCGAGGAGGAGGACCCAGGCCAGGGGGCCCGCCTGCTCCCAGCCGCGCCCGTTCAGACTGCCCGTCAGCCACTGCTTGACCTGCTCGGCGGCGGCCAGTTCGCTGTCGGTGAGGTAGAGCTGGACGACGGCGGAGAGGGCGACACCGATGCCCACCCCCGTCAGGACGAACCGGCTCGGCTGCATTCCGTGCCGCCAGGCCAGTACGTACACCAGGGCGGCGGCCGCGAGACCGCCGGTGACGGCGACGGCCGGCAGCGCGCCGGGGGAGGCGACGGTTCCGGTGGCCAGCGCCAGTACGGTCGCGGCGGCGGCACCGTGCCCGACACCGATGACGTCCGGGCTGGCCAGCGGGTTGCGCGTCACGGTCTGTACGAGCGCCCCGGAGAGCCCGAGCGCCGCCCCGACCAGCGCGCCGAGCACGATCCGCGGGACCCGCAGTTCGCCGACGACCAGGTCGTAGGGGCCGCCGTGGCCACGCAGCACCCGCCAGACCTCGCCCGGCGGGACGTACGTCTGCCCGACGCACGCCGCGAGCAGCATCACGCCCGCGAGGAGCAGGAGGAGGACGGTGACGACGACGGCGGCGCGCCGGTGCATGAGGAGGGAGAGGCGCCGGTGGCGGAGCACGGAGAGCCCGGCCGAGTGCGGGTACGCGGTGCGGCTCGCGGTGGGCTCGGCGGGCGTCGTGGGGGCTGTGGTCACGAGGCCATGCCCTTGCGTCGTACGAGTACGACCAGGACCGGCACGCCGACCAGCGCGGTCATCACTCCGGCCGGCACTTCCGCCGGGGCGCGTACCACCCGGCCCGCCACGTCCGCGGCGAGCAGCAGGGCGGCGCCGAGGAGCGCGGAGAGGGGAAGGGTCCAGCGGTGGCCGCCATGGACCAGTCGGCGGGCGAGGTGGGGGACGGCGAGGCCGATGAAGGCGATGGGGCCCGCGGCGGCGACCGCGGCCGCGGTGAGCACGGTCGCGCCGAGCGCCGCACAGCCCCGTACGAGCGTGACGCGGTGGCCGAGCGCCCGTGCGGTGTCGTCGCCGAGCGCGAGCGCGTCCAGGCCGCGGGCGCAGGCCAGCACGAGCAGCGCACCGGCGGCGAGGAAGGGCAGCATGCGCCCCACCGTTGCCGCGTCGCGCCCGCTGAGCGCGCCCACCTGCCAGAACCGGAACTGGTCCAGCGTGGCCGAACTCGATGTGAGGACCACGGTCGTGGCTCCCGCCGTCATCGCCGACAGGGCGGTGCCGGCGAGCGCCAGTTTCACCGGGGAGGCGCCGCCGCGTCCGCGCGAGGCGATGGCGTACACGACGCAGGCGGCGAGGACCGCGCCGGTGAAGGCGTACCAGACGTACCCGTCGAAGCCGTTCGCCCAGCCGAGCGCGATGGCGAACACGACACCGGCCGCCGCCCCCTGACTGAGCCCGAGGATGCCGGGGTCGGCGAGCGGGTTGCGGGTGACCGCCTGGAGCGCCGCCCCCGCGAGTCCGAGGGCGGCACCGGCGGTCAGTCCGATCGCGGTCCGCGGCACCCGCAGCGACCGTACGACCAGCGCGTCCGGTGAACTCCCGCCGTGCACCAGCGCGTCGAGGACGGCGGACAGCGGGACGGGGCGGGTGCCGACGGCGAGGCTGAGGGCGGCGGCGGTGACGGCGAGGAGGAGGGCCACACCCAGCCAGGTAGCACGCCGCACGCCCGCCGGGGCGGACGTGCGGCGGGCGACGGACGTGGAACCGGTCACTTGCCGAGGGTGTCCGCGAGCTGTCGTACGACGAGCCGGGCGGCGGTGGGGCCGGCGTTGAGGTACCAGGGGTCGTCGTCGACCTTCACCGCGTGCCCGGCCTTGACCGCCTTCATCGACTTCCACAGGGGCCCGGCGAGCACGCTGCCCGCGTCGGTCTTGGAGGCGTCGCCCTGCACGGAGTAGAAGATCCAGTCCCCGTCCGCGACATCGATGCTCTCCGCCCCGATGTCCTGCGAAATCGCCTTGAACTGCTGCGACTTGGGCCGGGAGAGCCCCATGTCGACGGCGATGGAGCCGGTGAACGACGACACGCCGAACATCCGCGTCCGGTCCGGCGTGAACCGCACCATGGACACGGCGGGATCGCCGAGCCGCTTGCCCCGCGTGGCGGCGTCGCTGACGATGCCGTCGAGCAGTTCCCGCGCCTTGTCGCCCTTGCCGACCGCGTCACCGACGAGGAGCAGATCCCGCTTCCAGTTGATGCCGTTGCCGGCCGTCACGACGGTGGGCGCGATCTTCGACAGCTTCGGGTACAGGTCGCCGAGCGAGTCGTTGATCAGGATCAGGTCGGGCTTGGCGGCGGCGAGCGTCTCCAGGTTGGGCGCGGTGCGGGTGCCCGCGTCGGTCATGGCCGACAACTGCTTCTTGTACGCGGGGAAGGCGTCGTTCAGATAGCCCGGTACCAGCCCGGCGTTGTCCGCGCGGGTCGTCACGGTGGGCACGATGCCCAGGGTCAGCAGGTCGTCCAGCTGGCCGGTGCTGAGCGCGGCGATCTTCTTGGGCGCGCTCCTGATCTCCGACTTGCCCTCGAAGTGCCCGACGGTCCGTGGGAATTGGCCGTCCTTGGCGCTGCCCGCGCCCATCCCGGCGGCGACGGCGCTTGGGGCGACGGAGGGGCCCTCGGAGGCCCCGCTCACGAGATTGCGGTCGCCGCTCGAGGTGTTCTTGCTCTGCGAGGAGCCGTTGTCCCCGTCCCCGCTCCCGGACGAACATCCGGCCAGCAGACCGCCGACGACGGCAACGGCCAGGACGGCCTTCGACCCCAAGGTGCGCACGAATACTCCGATCAATGGATAAGGCAAGCCTAACCTTAGCCTCCGTTTCGGGGTGACGGGGTCTGCTCCGATGGGGGACACACCGTGCCGGGTTCGAGGACATATCAGCGTAAAACGTGTGTTATTCATTCATGCACTCACCTACGCGGCGCACCGTGCTCGGTGCCTCGATCGCGGCCGCCGGCTCGGGACTCCTGGCCGGCTGCTCCGGGTCCGACTCTCCCTCCGGACCCGGCTCGCACCCCGGCCCCGGCGAGCACCAGGGGAGCGGCCACGGCGGCAGACCCTTCATCCCCAGGGGACCCAAGGGATACGTGAACCCGTCCGATCCCGAGGTCCTCGCCGTCGAGAGGAAACGCGGGTCCGGCCCCGTTCGCTCGTTCAAGCTCACGGCCGCCGAGACGACCCTCGACCTGGGTGGACGGACCGTCAGGTCATGGGCGTACGGCGACTCGCTGCCCGGCAGGGAGGTGCGGATCAAGTCGGGCGACATCCTCGATCTCAACCTGGCCAACCATCTGCCCGTGTCCACGACGCTGCACTCGCACGGTATCCGCATGCGCTGCGACATGGACGGAGTGCCCGGCCTGACCCAGCACCCCATCAGGCCCGGCGACGACTTCAACTACCGCTTCGCCGTGGACCACCCGGGCACGTACTGGCTGCACTCGCACTCGGGGCTGCAGCTCGACCGCGGCCTGTACGCCCCGCTGATCGTCGAGGACCCCAGGGAGCCGTTGTCCTACGACAAGGAGTGGGTCGTCATCCTGGACGACTGGGTGGACGGCGTGGCCGGCTCCACCCCCGACGGGGTGCTCGCACAGCTGCTCGACGGCAAGGGCATGGCGACGGGCATGGGCATGGGTGAGGACGACGAACCCGGGGGCAAGGCCCATGACAAGGCCGCCCACGAGAAGCCCCACGGCCCCTCCCGCGTCCTGCGGAACTCCCACAGCCGCATCCTGCACAGCGAGGGAGGCAGCGTCGACTACCCGTTCTACCTGGTCAACGGCCGTCTCCCGAAGGCTCCTTCGGTCTTCCGGGCCCGCAAGGGGGACCGCATCCGGCTGCGGATCATCAACGCCGGCGCCGAAACGGCCTTCCGGGTGGCGCTGGGCGGCCACGAGATGACGATCACGCACACGGACGGCTACCCCGTCGAGCACACGCAGACGGACGCGCTGCTGCTCGGCATGGCCGAACGCTACGACGTGCTGATCACCGCCAAGGACGGGGTGTTCCCGCTGGTCGCGCTCGCCGAGGGCAAGAACGCCAGGGCCCTGGCCGTCCTGCGCACCGGCAGCGGGGACATTCCCCGCCCCTCCGTGCACCCGGACGAACTCGACGGCAAGCTCGTCCCGGCCAGACGCCTTGTGCCGGACGACTCGGTGGCCCTCACCGACGACGAACCGGACCGCGAGCTGCGCATCAGGCTGACCGGCGGGATGAAGAAGTTCGACTGGGCCTTCGACCACCGGCCGTACTCCGTCGAGCAACGCCACCCGGTCAGCTACGGCGAACGGATCCGCCTGACCCTCATCAACGCCACCGACATGTGGCACCCCATGCACCTGCACGGCCACACCTTCGCCCTCACCGGCTTCGGCGTGATCGGCGCCCGCAAGGACACCGCCCACGTGGTGCCGCACCACAAACTCGTCGTCGACTTCTACGCCGACAACCCGGGCCTGTGGATGCTCCACTGCCACAACCAGTACCACTCGGAGTCCGGCATGATGACGATCCTCGGCTACCGGAAGTGAGACACCAGCCACCGACGCGTTGTCACCTGATCATGCGAAACCCCGCTCGTGGAGGGAGACGCGGTGGCCGAGCAGGCCGCCGAAGTCGATCGGCGCGTCGAAGCGTTCGGCGAGGACCAGGGCGAGGTGCCCGACCGGCAGGTGCTTCCCCCGCCCCGAGCCGCGGGCGGGCAGGCCCGCCCACCGCATCCTCCGTGCATCAGCCGCGGCGCTGCCACAAGCGGCGCTTCGGTTCGGGTGTCGGAGGAAGCGGTTCGGTCGACTCATGGGCTGTCGCGGTCTCCGGGGCAACGGCGGGCAGGGCGCGCAGCGCGGTGCGGATGCGGTCGAAGGTCGGGGGAGGGGATGAACACCGGTGCGCCGACGCACCCTTGATGCGGTCGGCCGACCCGACGGACGCCGCCATCGCCGGTACGCGCGACCTCGCCGACCACGACCGCCTGCTCCCGAGCGCCACTCCCGGCGGCGACGTCGTGGCCCAGGCGTAGCTTGGGACGGCCGGGACGACCGGGGCGACGGCGTTGTTTCGGGCGGACACTCTGGGGGAGAGCGGATGAACGGCTGGGGTCGGCGCAGGGAAAGAGTTCGGGCAGGCCGTCCGGCGGTCATGGTCGTCGTTCTCGTGGCCGCGGGCATCGGGCTGACCTGGTTCGCCGGAACGCATTTCGCCTACGCCACGGGCCTGGCCGGCACCCCGGGGCATCTCCGGGTCGAAGCGTGCGCCTGGGAACACGTCGGGGGCCACCGGTATCCGCACTGCAGTGGCATCTTCCGCTCCTCCGACGGCACCGTCGTCGACCCGAACGCCTCGATCGGCAAGAACCTCCCCGTCGGTGACACGGTCGCGTTGCAGCGGGTGGCCTCCGGCGGATACGAGCAGACGGGCACCGCGTCCTCGTTCGGGTGGCTGGCGATTTCCCTGCTCGGCCTGATGGTGCTGCTGCTGGGGATTCTGGTCGTCTGCGGAAAGGGCGGTGAGCGTCGAGTACCGCGCGGGCTGCTGGTGCTGCTCGGTGCGCTGGGCGCCTTGATGCTGCTCAGCGCGTTCATCGGCGGAGTGGCGGGGATGACCGAGGTGTTCTGAGGCCCGCCCACATCGTGCGGCGGGGCGGTGTGCGGTCGACGTATTCCTGAATCCCTACCTCCTGAATCCTCACCGTGCGGACGACGTGCACGGGGGATAGGCTTTTGACGGCAAGGTCAGGTTCTCCGGGCGGTTTTGCAGACGCCGAGGCCTCATTCGCGATGATCGATTCTTCCTGCGGAGACCTGCCGACTCCCTTCGTCCGCGGGTCCTGAGGCAGCGCTTCGCGGTCCCTGCAATGGAGGTCGGGATGAGAGTTGTCGTTGATCTTTCCCGGTGCCAGGGGTATGCGCAGTGCGCGTTCCTGGCTCCGGACGCGTTCCGGATGCACGGCGAAGAAGCGCTCATGTACGCCTCGAACCCCGACGACGCCCAGCGCCAACAGGTGTTGCGCGCCGCGGCGGCCTGCCCCCTCCAGGCCATTCTGGTCGACCAGCTGGAGGGCCGGGACGCGCCGGTGGGGACGTCGCCGTCATGAGCACTGCCGACACCCTGCAGGGGTTCAAGCGCGACGGCCGCGTCGTGATCGTCGGGGCGTCACTGGCGGGACTGCGCGCCGCGGAGGCCCTGCGCGACGAGGGGTTCACCGGGAAGCTGACCATGATCGGTGACGAGTTGGGGGAGCCCTACGACCGCCCCCCGCTGTCCAAGCAGGTACTGACCGGATGGGTGCCGGCCGACGGCACCACCCTGCCACGGCGTCGTGACATCGACGCGGAGTGGCTCCTGGGCGTCCCCGCCGACGGACTGGACCTGGCGAACAACCACGTGCGGCTCGCCGACGGCCGCACGGTCCCCTTCGACCGCATGCTGATCTCCACCGGCGTACGGGCCCGGCCCTGGCCCGTCGAGGCCGAGGCGGCCCTGGACGGAGTCTTCGTGGTCCGCACGCGCGAGGACGCCGCCGGTCTGCAGCGGGCGGTCGCCGCCGGGCCCTCCCGCGTACTGATCATCGGCGCGGGCTTCACCGGCTCCGAGATCGCCTCCGTCTGCCGCGAGCGCGACATCCCGGTGACCGTCGCCGAACTCGCGCCGTCCCCGCTGGTCGGGGGACTCGGCGCCATGATCGGCGAGATCGCGGCGGACATGCAGCGCGCCCACGGCGTCGACCTGCGCTGCGGTGTCAAGGTCACCCAGCTGGAGGGCGACGCGCAGGGGCGGGTTCGCCGCGCCCACTTCTCCGACGGCAGTACGGTCGACGCCGACGTGGTGGTGGTGGCGCTCGGGGGCATCCGCAACACCGAGTGGCTGCGCGACTCGGGACTGGCGGTGGGCGTATGGGGAGTCGCCTGCGACGCGGGCTGCCGCGCCTTCGACCTCAACGGCCTGGTCACCGACGACATCTTCGTCGCCGGAGACGTGGCACGCAGCCCGAACCCGATGTACGAGTACCGGTTCATCTCGCTGGAACACTGGGCCAACGCCGTGGAGCAGGCCGAGATCGCGGCGCACAACATGGTCAGCACCCAGGCGAACCGCTGGCCGCACCTGTCCATCCCGACGTTCTGGTCGATTCAGTTCGGCGTCAACATCAAGTCCGTCGGTGTACCGACCTACGCCGACGAGGTCGTCGTCACCCAGGGATCCGTGGCCGACCACCGCTTTGTCGCCGCATACGGGTACCAGGGCCGCGTCACCGCCGCCGTCAGCTTCAACAACGCGAAGTGGCTGGACCACTACCGGCGGCTGATCGAGACGGCCGCGCCCTTCCCGCCCCCCTGCCCCACACCCGACCAGCCCCTCGACGCGAAACCGGTGCCCGTCGACTTCCCCGGCCCCACCCTGCTCGCCCAGGGCGCCACGGTGGTCGTCACCGGCCATGACCCGGGCGAGCGGCGCGTCACAGCCATGCGGCAGCACCGCTAGGAGGGAACAGGTAGGACGGAACCGGAGGGAAAGCGACATGACCACGACCGAGACCCCCGACATCCTGCCCCGGATCCTCGACTACGCGAACCGGGCCGACCCGTACCCGCTCTACGCCGAGCTGCGCAAGACGCCGGTGGCCCTGCAGGAGGACGGCAGTTACGTCATCAGCACCTACCGCGAACTCAGCGGCATCCTGCACGACCCGCACCTGAGCTCCGACGTCCGCAACCTGACGCATCCGATGCCCGCGATGCAGGAACGCGCCACGCCGTCGTTCATCAACCTCGACCCGCCCGAGCACGACCGTCTGCGGCGCCTGGCGATGCGTCACTTCGGCCCCCCTCACACCCCGGGCCTCGTGACCGGCATGGAACCCGACCTGACCGCCATCGTCGCCGGTCTGATCGACGACTTCGCGGGCAAGCAGCGGATCGACGTCGTCGACGACTTCGCCTACCCGTTCCCCGTCACCGTGATCTGCCACCTGCTCGGTGTGCCGCGCGAGGACGAACCACGGTTCCACGTGTGGGTGAACGCCATCATCGACTCGATCGACTACAACCCCAAGACCGACCCGCAGGAGAAACTGGACAACGGCGTACAGGCCACCAAAGACCTGCGCCACTACCTCGGCGGGCTGCTGGAACAACGCCACGGCCACCCCGGCGACGACCTCCTGACACGGCTGGCCAACGACGACGGGCCCGACGGGCGGATGACCGACGCCGAGATCGTCAGCACCGCCAACCTGCTGCTCATCGCCGGCCACGAGACCACCGTCAACCTCATCACCAACGGCATGCTGACGCTGCTGCGCCGCCCTGACGTGCTGCAACGCCTGCGCGCCGAACCGGACCTGGTCGTACCGCTGGTCGAGGAACTGCTGCGCTACGAGCCCCCCGTGCACATCATTCCGTGGCGGGCGGCGTACAGCGACATCTCCGTCGGCGACACCGTCATCCCCAAGGGCTCGAAGATCATGCTCATGCTCGCCTCGGGCAGCCGCGACCCGGACCGCTTCCACGATCCCGACCGCTTCGACCCCGATCGCCGGGACAACCAACACCTGGGTTTCGGCAGTGGCATCCACCTGTGCTTCGGCGGCCCGATGGCCCGACTGGAAACCCAGATCGCCCTGACCGCACTGGTACGCCGCCTGGCCGACCCCACCCTGGTGACCGACCCACCCCCGTACCGCCCCAGCCCCGTCCTACGAGGCCCCATCCACCTGCTCATCGACCAGAACTGACACCGCGCTCGAACACCGACACGGCGCTCGAGCCCGGCAGGTGGCCGCTCGTGTCGCCCCTCAGCGGTCCGGCGACCGTCCGTTAGGCTCGCGTCGTCCCACAGGTCCCGATCTTCACGGAGGGCAGCACGGCGGGGATCAACCGAGAGCGCCTCGTCAGAACGCTGACCTTCTGGCTGCGTCCCGCTTTCGCCCTGCGGGTCATCAACCGGTTTCAGAAGATCGTGGGTTTCGACCGCTCGATGGCCCTGGCGTCCAGCGCCTTGACGGCATTGGTCCCGCTCTCCATTCTCCTCGGCGCCGTCCTCGGCAACTTCGTGCACTACGACGCCGCAGAGCGGATCATCAAGCGCTACAACCTCACCGGAGCGGGCGCCACGGCAGTCAACTCCCTCTTCTCTCCTGCCGAAGGCACCAGTGCGAGCGTGGGCATCTTCGGGGTCGTGTTTCTGACGATCTCGGTGCTGAGTTTCGCGCGAGCCGTGCAGCGACTCTTCGAACAGGCATGGGAACTCAAGCCTCTCAGCGTGCGCAACACGCGCAACGGCCTGTGGTGGATCCTCACTCTCGGCGGCTACGGGGTGGTCACCGCGACGCTCTCCGCGCTCCTTGGCGGGGGCGCGCTGGGTCTGGCCGCCTCCGTGTGCCAGGTACCGGTGACCGCCGCGTTCCTTGTCCGGAGCGGCCGGATCCTGTCGGCGAAGCGGATCAGCCGGCCGGACCTGCTCCCCTTCGGCGTCACCGCCGCCGTTCTGACGGTGGCCTATTCGGTGGGCGCGTCCATCTACATGCCGCGCCTCTTCAACTCCTCCGCCGCGCGCTACGGGGTGGTCGGCGCCGTCTTCGCGATGATCTCCGCCCTCTTCGCGGCCATGCTCGTCCTGGTCGCCTCGGCGGCACTGGGACGAGAAGTACGGGACGAGCTCAGCCGGATCCGCCAGGGCCACCGCCCTTCCGACCACGAGGTCCACCGACAGTGGGACAGCGTGGTCGAGCAGACTCGGTCACGGTGGCGGACGGCACGGGAACAGGTTTCTCACCATCAGATCAAAGGCCCGAACCACTGAGTGGGCGGGCACTTCCGGTTGCGGGGCCCGATGGGCGGACAGGGCTCGAACCAAGGACTTCTGGTGGGATCTCGATCTCACGGGCTCGAAGAAGGGCTGCGACCAGGGCGCCTGTGGTGCCTGCACGGTGTGGGTCGACGGGCGCGGAGTGCCGGCGTGTCTGACGCCGGCGATCACGTGCGAGGGCCGTGAGGTGACCACCATCGAGGGGCTGGCCGACGGTGCGGCAACCTGTACCGCTGCGCGGCCTGTCCCACCATCCGCGCGGCCATCAGGGACGTGCGCGACCGAGCGGGGGCCGCGTTGCGGTTCTTCCAGGGCGTACAGCGTGCGGCCCACTGGTCGGGGCAGCGAATGGTTTTCGACCGCCCTCCGCGAGGCGACGTGGCTTGAGAGTTCCGTTGAGGAACCACTTCCATGGCACCGTGACCGTGGCACCGATGGACTCGGCTCTGTCTTCCCAGTGGCGGAAGTCGGCTGTTACAGCTGACCGCCCCCTCTCCGACCCGAGGTGATGGGCTCGGCGAGGTGCCATCGCCATCGAAGGCCGGAGCGCCACTGGCGGACGCTCATCGGTCATGAGTTGTCGGGTGCATGGGTGATGGCCAGCAGCGCCATGTCATCAGTTCTTCGGCCACCGGTGTGTCGGCACTGGTCGGCGATCAGAGCGTCAAGAAGAGCATCCGGGCCGGCATGGAGATGTCCCGTGCACGTGCCGATGGGGTCGAAGAAGGTACCCGTCTCGTCCCGTGCTTCCGTGAGTCCATCGGTGTAGAGCAGCAGACTGGCCCCTTCGGGGAACGTCACCGTGTCGACGCACTCAGGGCCGGCGTCGAGGGCACCCAAGCCCAGGGGTAAACCTCGCCTACCGGGCTCGACATACTGCACCGTGTCTCCCAGGAGCAGCAGGGGCGCCGGGTGGCCGCGGTTGATCAGCCGAACTTCGTTGCCCCGCCGGGGGAACTCGACCAATACGCCTGTGATGAACCCTTCGAGCTCGGTCAGGATCCCTGACTGCTGAGTGTCGAGGACGACGGCCTGCTCCAGCCGTTCCAGGAGACCGGTCAGGGTGGGCTCGTGCAGGGCCGCCTCTCGAAAAGTCCCGATGCCGACAGCGACCGCCCTGACTGCCCCTATCCCCTTGCCACGCACATCGCCGATCACGCAGCGCACGCCGAACGGAGTGTCGACCACTACGTAGAGGTCCCCACCGATCTGCGCATCCGCCCGAGCAGCCTCGTAACGTGCAGCAAAGCGCAGCGGACCCACTCTGTCCGGAGGGTGTGGCAGGACAGCACGCTGAACAGTCGCCGCAATGTCACGTACGGACTCCAACTGCGCTTTCCGGTGGTACAAGACGCGATTGAGGAAGCTCGCGATCACGGTCACTGTCGCAACCATGATCAGCTCGCTGATCGCGATCGCACTCCGGCGATAGCCGAAATACCAGAACATCATCCAGTCGATGAGGAGCGCAAACACCCCAGTGAGGACGGTGCCCCGCAGAGACAGCAGAGGAGCGGCTGACAAGATCGCAGCCGCATAGAGGGCCGCAGCGCTGACGGTACGGGGCGTGCTGAGGTCGATCAATACGGCAAGCAGAAGCAGGATGGCCGGCAGGAGGCGGCTCCACTGCCCCGCCCACTTCCACGCTCCCAGCCGTGCCACGTGTAGCTCCTGATGTTGCTGGGCTCCTGGTCGGCTCAGGCTAGCCGCCCCCTATTCGCCCCGCTCTCCACGCCACCCGACACGCTTACGCCGTGCCATCTCATGTGGCCGGCCCGAACGCTGTCATGCGGAAGCCACCACCTCGCCGGCCATGACCTGGGGAGGGTTGGGGAGCAGTGACGCAAGGTTGTCCCGCACGAAGTCCGCAGCCCTCGAGATCGATTCGTCGGCACCGGCCCGGTCCTGGAAGACGCTGGTCGAGACCATCGCTCCGTCCCCGGTATCGATCCAGTAGTAGGCCACGAAGCCGGGGACCTGGCGCATGAGCGGCACGAACCCCTCGTTCACGAGACGTGCGGCCTCGCCCGAATCGGTCACCCCTTCGTACCGCCGGATCGCTGCATACATCGCCAAACTCCTCACGGCCTTCTGGGTTCGTCCTCTGCTGAGACGTCGTACCCCTGCGACGGCCGCCCGGCTCATGAGGCGTCCGGCAATCACCTGAAGGGCCGCCTTGGGCGATCCGAACGGCGGTAGGGCTGGTCCGGCGTTTGTTCTGTGGGTGGGCCGTTCATGTGGCGGGCCAGGTGCCGAGTGCGTGGGCCAGTCGGTCGCTCTGCTCTCGGGTGATGCCCTGGGCCAGGTGAGTACCACACCGCGGACTCATGGACTCGTCGCAGCGCAGGATTCCGTGGAAGGGCTCCTGGCTGCCCGAGAGCGGGGAGGCGGCAGGAAGCGTCCACTCAGCCGGCTCCCACAAGGGGTGGTCCGCGAGGAGCGCTTCGGCGAGGGACGGCGCCTGCGTTGCGGGGAGCCCGACTTGCGCCAGCGCGTCGCCGAGTATGTCTGCGGCGTCCTCGGGCATGTCCTGGTCGCCGAGCGTCGGCAGCAGGAGGAGCAGGCGTGCGCACTCGGCGTGGACTCCCGGGGCGTTGAGGTCGGGCGTGCGGGCGATGTGGTGGAGCTCTCGCCAGGAGAGTCCCGGGCCGGCCTGGTGGCCGCCGAGGGTGGCCAGGTGGCCGTGCCGTCCCCACTCGGGGTGGGTGATGAGGTACTCCGTTCCCGGATCCTCGGGAATGTTGCAGCCGAGGACCATCGCGGTGTGGTCGCCCGCGAACGGGATCCGGAAGACAGGCCACTGGTCCTCGTCGCCCAGTGCGTCGAAGGCCGCGTCGGCATCGGCCCCGTCGACACCGAACCACGCCGGGACGGGGTCGTACTCCTCTGTCTGGCTCAGCCACATCAGGTAGGCCGCCCAGAAGCCCGGCAGCGTCAGCAGTTCCTCCCCGGCGACAACGGGGGCGTTCTCGAATCCCTCTATCAGCACCGGTCCAGGCTCTCACCCGCCTACGACAGTCCGTGGAGAACCAGGTGACCGCTGGACACCGCTATTCGTCAACTGCCGCGCCGGGCGTCCAAGAGGTCGTGAGCGAGGCTTGATGGACCGTGCCAAGCTGTGCGCACAAACCCCTTCGGGAGGCCGACTTTGGAGGAGTGACGCCCATGAGAGTGGTCTCCGACCCCGGGTACGCCGAAGTGGATCTCTCCGCATCGGCGGAGGAACTGACCTGGTTGGCAAGCGCGGTGGCCAAGGGCGAGGGGTTGCTCAGCTCCACCTCTTCGCCCGGCAGCGGCGCCCTGGCCGGGATCGAGGTCCTGAAGAGTTCCGGCCCCGGCGTTCTCATCCGCCGGGATGCCGAGCGGCAGATCCTTGTGATCAGCGGTGACTCTGCCGGCAGGGCAGTACTCGCGGAGAATCTGCGGGCCTTGGCCACTGACGAGGACGGCGGCCACCTCCACATCGACTACTTCCCCGGGCACTTCTACCTGGCCGAAGGGTCACTGCCCCTGGTGGTCAACAGCCCGCACGGAGGCATGCCGACCCGCTGAGTGGGCAGTTGGTCGCTGCTTTCGCTGCTTTCGCTGCTTTCGCTGATTGCGGGTCATGCGCGCGGCAGAGGCTGCTCCGTCCAGACGGTCTTGCCGTCGTGGCTGTAGCGGGTGCCCCACCGCTCCGTGAGCTGCGCGACCAGGAAGAGCCCGCGTCCGCCCTCGTCCGTGCTGAGGGCCCGTCGGAGGTGAGGCGAAGTGTGGCTGGCGTCCGACACCTCACAGATCAGACAGTGCGTACGGATGAGGCGCAGGGTGATGGGGCCGGCCGCGTACCGGTAGGTGTTGGTGACGAGCTCGCTGGCGACCAACTCGGTGGTGAAGGACAGTTCCGTCAGCCCCCATTCGGTCAGTTTCGCCGTGGCCAGCTCCCTGGCACGGGCGGGGGCGGTCGCTTCCAGGGGCAGCTGCCAGGTGGCGACATCCTGTGGCGGCAGCACCCGGGTACGGGCGATGAGCAGTGCGACGTCGTCGGTGGGGAGGTGCTCCTTCGGCAGCAGCGCTTCGACCACGGCGTGGCAGGTGCTGTCCAGAGGATCGGCAACGTGGGTGAGACATTCGTCCAGGTGCTCCAGCGCGGCGTCGATGTCGCCGTTGCGCGCCTCTAGAAGACCGTTGGTGTAGAGCGTGAGCAGGCTGCCCTCGGGGAGGTCGAGGTCGTACGTTTCGAATGGCAGCCCGCCCAGACCCAGCGGTGGACCCGCGGGCAGGTCGAGCACGGTCACCTCGCCGTCCGGGGTGGACAGGATCGGTGCCGGGTGACCGGCGCGTGCCAGCGAGCAGTGCCGGGAGACCGGATCGTAGACCGCGTACACACAGGTGGCCCCGAGCATCTGCTCCACTGTGGACCCGCTGTCGTCGGCGTTCGCCTCCAGCTCGGCGGCCAGCAGACTGACCAGATCGTCCAGCCGTGCCACCACCTCGTCCGGTTCCAGGTCGAGGCTGGCCAGGGTGCGCACGGCGGCGCGCAGGCGGCCCATGGAGGCCGCGGCGTGGAGCCCGTGGCCGACCACGTCTCCCACGACGAGTGCGACCCGGGCCCCTGACAACGGGATCACGTCGAACCAGTCACCGCCGATGCCCGGTTCACCACTCGCCGGGAGATATCGGCAGGCCACCTCGACCGCCGGCAGGTCGGACGCCGCGCTCGGCAGCAGACTGCGCTGCAGAGTCAGAGCGGCGCTCTGCTGCTGGGTGAAGCGGCGCGCGTTGTCGATGCAGACGGCCGCACGCGAGGAAAACTCATGGGCTACCGCGGCATCGTCGTCCTCGAAAGGCTCCGAATGGCGTACTCGCCACAGGCTCACCACGCCCAGTACCAGGCCGCGAGCCACCAAGGGCACCACGATCAGCGAATGAACGCCGAGACCCATGGCTATCTCGATCCGCCGCCGGTCCATGGCGTACCACTCGGGGCGGAGGGACAGCAGCCGGTCGAGAATCGGGCGGCGCTCGGCCAAGCACCGCGCCTGCGGGGAGTCCGGAAGGAGCGGGACCACCTCGCCCTCCTGGTACGGGACCCGGCGTTCCGGGGGGGAGAGGGCCACTCGGAGCAGCGGACCTCTCACACCTGGGGGTGGTTCGTCTCCAAGTGTCACCGGCTTCAGAAGGTCCACCGAGCAGTAGTCGGCGAGGCCGTGGGCGGCCACCTCGGCCAGTTCCCGGGCCGTCTGTGCCACGTCCAGTGAGGTTCCGATGCGGGCGCTCGCCTCGTTCAGCAGGGCGAGCCTGCGCTGGGCCCGGTGGCGGTCGGTCACGTCCTCGATCGTCTCGGCCACGCCGAGAACCCGGCCCGCGGGGTCTTCCATCCGGAACGCCGAGACGGACACGATCCGGTCCCGGCCCGGATCATGGCGTGCCCTGGCCGACTGCTCCGTGAAGATCAACGGCTCGCCGGTCTCCAGGACGTGCCGTACCCGCTCTTCGGTCGGACCCGCGTCCTCGTCGACCATGAATTCGCGAGGGCGACGGCCCACCGGCGCCTCGGCCGGGACACCGCTTGCCTTCTCGACCGCACGGTTGACCCGAATCACTCTGCTGTCCGGGCCGTAAGTGACCAGACCGATGGGGGACCGGCGGTACAGGCCGTCCAGCAGCGCGCGGTCCCGCTGCCAGGCGATGACCTCCGCGGCGGGGGCTCCGACCAGGACCCACTCCTGACCGTCCCCGTCCCGAGTGACCGCGCGGGCCCGGAAACCCATCTCCACCCGCCGTCCGTCGCGGTGTCGGACGGGCAGGACCCCGAACCAGCCCCCCGTCCTCATGGCGTCCACGACGACGGACCGCACGACAGGCAGGTCACGGGCGTCCACCAGCAACTCCTGCCACGCCCGTCCGATCACTTCCTTGGCCGGATAGCCCAGCAGCTCCTGTGCCCGTGTGCTCCAGCCGACCACGTCGCCTCGATCGTCGAGCACGGCCGAGGCGCCGCGGCCGAGGGCGAACGGATCCTCAGAACTCTCGCTGAAATGCATCGACGGCATCCCCATAGCCACCACCTTGCCTATGTGACTCCGATGTTCCTCCCCGCGCTCTCCGTTCGCGACCTTCCCGTTCCTCTCGGCCCGGCAGGACGACCCGGCCGTGGCACCGCGCCAATGACGATCAACGTCATGGCCGGTCGGGCCGGACTCAGGCTGGTTCGGCCACTTCTCCGATACCTCCGGAGCCGACGCGACGCCCGTCGGGCAGGACGCCCCCCAGTTGCTTTCGGACTGGGTACTCAGCTTGACCCCCGTCCCACCTGTGCCGCAGTGGCCCGCCGGGTTCTTGTCGAGGTGGTGCTGGTGACTGCTCTCGCTTGACCAGGATGGGTGTTTTGGCCCGCGCTGTCGGCTGCTCAGCGCTCGACGAAGCGAGTCGGCCATGCGGTGATCGGCTCGCTGGACGCCGCCGTGGGACCGCCGGCCCTTCCCGTCAGGCCGAACGTCACTGGCCGCCGGAGCGGCGCGGTGCTGTCATGGGTAGGGAGACGGGCGTGGACGAGCGGCCGCGGAGGCCGGGGCGCCGCCCCGTCGAGAAGCGGAGGAGGCCGATGCCATGCTGCACCGCCGCACGGTCGGTGACGTGATGACCGAGGAGGTCATCACCCTCCGCCCCAACACACCGTTCCACGAGATCGCCGCCCTGCTGGACGCGAACGACATCGTCGCGGCCCCGGTCATCGACGACGAGGGCGCCCCCATCGGCGTCGTGTCCGCGTCCGACGTGCTGCGGCGCGAGACCGGCATGCCCGATCCGCAGGGGCAGGGCGGGAACGACGAGCGTGCCTGGGGCAAGGCCCGGGCCCGGACCGCGAGCGCGCTCATGAGCAGCCCCGTCTTCACCGCCCGTGCCGATTGGACAATCCCCCGGGCCGCGCGGGAACTCCGCAGGCGGCACGTCAAGCAGCTGCCGGTGGTCGGCGACCATGGGCTCCTCACCGGCATCGTCAGCCGCAGCGACCTGTTGGACACTTTCATCCGCTCCGACGTTGAGATCCGCGGCGAGGTCGAGCGGGACGTCCTGGGGCGCATCCTCGGCCTGGAAGAGGGCACCGTCGCGGTCGAGGTCCGGGACGGGGACGTTACCCTGCGGGGTCACGTCCCGGAACCGCGTCTCGTCCCGGTGGTCGTGGGCCTGTGCCAGGGCGTCGACGGTGTCGTCGCCGTGGACTCCCACCTCGCGGCCACCCGGGCGGACTAGTCACTGGTGACTTCGCGGGCCGGAGCGATGCGCAACGCGTCGCCCGGCTGCCGGGTGTTCACGACGTAGTCGTTCACGGGACGAACGAGGGCGTATTCCTGCCCGGGCGCGTCAACATGGCGGGGAAGACACTGACGAACTTCGAGGTGCATCCGAACAACGTCGTGGACGCGATCCGGAGCAATCCCAATTATCGTGGCGGGCCCGTTCGTCTCATCTCATGCCATTCCGGTGCTGACGCAAGGCCGCCAGAGTTGCCACTCGCACAGTCCGTGGCCAATGAGCTGGGCGTTCCCGTGTACGCCCCCACGGACAAGGTGGGCACTTCACCCGACCTGGGCCTCAATCAGACCCCCACGATCGGTAACAATGGCTACTGGCGCACCTACCTGCCTGTGTCCCACTGAGCCCACGGTTCGACTGGAGAGAAGATGATCAAGCGAGTGGGCTTCTACCGGGAGCTCGGCGGCCATGGCGACCCGTCGGCGTCGGCTTCCGCCCCTTCGCTCCGCGATGCGGTCAGGGCTGCCGGGGAATGGGACGAGGACCAGATCGTCGCCTACCTAGAATCTGCCACCGAGATCTACTCCACCATGGGGGCGGAGCGGGACGTCATCACGGGTGATGACTGGATCCCTGGCGCCGGATCGCTGGTCACGGACGGATCGTGGCTGTGGCTGGTCGAGCTCGCCCACTACGTACGCAACCACCACATGGCTCTTCTTTCTGATTTCGTCGACCACATCCGAGCCAACGGCTACGTAAGCCCGTCGCTGTCTCACGAGCAGTCCCTCAAGATCTTCAACGAGTACTTCGACCGGGACGCCTCGCACGGCGCCACCGCACCACGCTCGACCCTGAGGCCGTTCTTCACGTGGTACCTGCCGGCACTGACCAGCACGTCAAGCGCTGCACTGATCAAGCAGCTCGGAGCAGCCGGCCTCTCGGTCGCGCATCCACTCACGGATGTGCTTTTCGGTTTCCGCGAGACGGTGGAAGGCCGGAAAGGGCCGCTCATGGGCGGTCCCGACGTACTGGCCGCGTCCTTGGCCGACGGCCAGTACCGCGACGTCGAGTTCCAGTGCTGGATGGGGTACGACCAGTCCCTCGCAGCACATGTACGACGGATCGACCAGGCAGCCCAGAAGGTCACTTTCCAGATCGCCGACGTCCCCGAAGCCGATCGCGAAGATGCCGTTGCCGCGCTGGTACGAACGCTGGACCAGGACGCGGCGCACTGCCTCGGATTCGTCGTCGACCGCATCGGCACATCCGGTGAACAGGACTGGGATCGCGTCCTGGTGGGTCACGGGGGGCAACTGGCCGTCTTGCCGGACATCGTTGGGATTCGGCGGGAGCGCCTGTCCGCGCATCCCGAGTTCGCCGCCGCGCACTGCACGGAGTACGGTCCGCTCGCGGTCTTCCACCGTCCGGAGCGATGAACTCTGCCTGACCATAGACGGCGGGGTTGGCCATTGATCGCTCGACGAGGTGCCGACCGACCGTGGCATCGTGGACGATTCGGCGACGCCACGTCCGGTCGATGATCTTGCGGGCTACTGCTCGGTGGATTCCGGTGCCGGAGCAACCCCCGTCGGGCAAGACGCTCCCCAGTTCGTCGCGAACGGGTCACTTAGCTTGACCCCCGTCCCGCCCAGCCCGCAGTACCCGTCCGGGTTCTTGTCGAGGTACTGCTGGTGATAGCCCTCGGCAGGGTAGAAGGTGCGGCCTTCCGCGGGGAGGAGTTCGGTGGTGATGGTGCCGTAACCGGAGGAGGTCAGGACCTTCTGGTAGGCGTCGCGGGAGGCGGCCGCCGTGGCTGCCTGGGCAGGGGTGTGGGTGTGGATGGCGGAGCGGTACTGGGTGCCGACGTCGTTGCCCTGGCGGAAGCCCTGGGTCGGGTTGTGCGACTCCCAGAAGACCTGGAGGAGGCGCTCGTAGGAGATCAGGCCGGGGTCGTGGACCACGCGGACGACCTCCGTGTGGCCGGTCAGGCCCGAGCAGACCTCCTCGTACGTGGGGTGCTCGGTGAAGCCGCCCTGGTAGCCCACCAGGGTCGTGTACACGCCCGTCGGGAGCTGCCAGAACTTGCGCTCGGCGCCCCAGAAACAGCCCATGCCGAAGTCGGCAATCTCCAGGCCCTCGGGGTAGGGGCCGAGGAGGGGGTTGCCGAGGACGGTGTGCCGGTCGGGGACCGTGAAGATCGGCTCCGGGCGGCCGCGCAGTGCCTGTTCGGCGGTCGGGAGCTGAGGGGTACGGCTGTGCAGGAACATACGGTCTCCACGGGGTCACAGGGGCACGGGGCTGGGGCGCCGTGGTGTTCAACGGGTGAGCCCCGGTCGGGATTCCGGGGCTCGTACGCCCTCAGCGGGGCAGTGACGCCGGCGTTCCGCCGTTCGCCTCGTAGCCCGCCACCGCCAGGGCGCGGTAGAGCGCGTAGTCCGCCGCGGGATCGGGTGTGAGGGTCCAGGGGAGGGCGCCCACGTGGCCGTCCACGTGCACCAGCTGATTCATGGCCTCCGCCCAGCGCTCGCCGCGGACCAGGAAGAGCACCAGGAGGTGGCGCACGTGAGCCAGCATCGGGTCGTCGGGGCGGGCCGCGTGCACCGCGTAGAGCGCGCCGTGGACCGCCTTGGTGACGACCTCGCTCTGGTAGAAGCCGCGGACCAGGTTCACCTCGGGGAGGTGCTCGAAGACCGCGAAGAGGGGCATGGCGGCCAGCAGGGAGCCCTGAGGGGCGCGGGCCGCCGCGGCCTCCGCGAAGGAGTACGCCACCTCGCGCGAGCCGTGCCACTTCTCGCACCAGTAGTGCAGGGCCGCCAGATGCGCGCCCATGTGGGCCGGCGCGCGGTCCAGGATCTTCAGCCAGAGCGCCTCGAACTCCGGCCGGGGGTAGGCGAGTCCGCGGGCCACCGACAGCTCGATGATGTACGGGACCGGGTCACCGGGGGAGAGCAGGGCCGCCTCGCCGCATGCCGTCCTCGCCTCCTCCATGATGATCCGGAACTCGTCCGTCCCCGGCGTCGACGTCCGCCACGCCTGCTGGACCAGGAACTCCGCGTGCACCGCCGCGCCGCCCGCGTCCTTGGGCTTCTCGGCCCGCCACACCCGCAGCCACTGCCCGCCCGGCGTCTCGCTGACCCCGCCCGGACGCTGCTGCAGCTCCAGGGACGCGGCGCCGGCGAAGGCCTGCACCCGCTGCCAGCGCGTCTCGCCCGAGATCTCCGTGCCCGCCAGGAGCTGCGAGGCCGCTTGGTACTCCTGCGTGCGCTGCACCAGGTCCAGGACGTCCAGGAGGTCCCCGTCCGGTCCGGGCATGCGGATGTCCAGCTCCTCCTGACGCAGGAATCCGTAGTTCGCCGGGTCCGCCGCGTCCGGGTCGCCGGGCGAGACCAGCTGTATGCCGGTGCGCCTGCGCCTGAGGACCGGCAGCAGGACCAGGCTGAACATGGCCAGCGCCATCAGGACCCAGAGAATCTCCATGCCTCAAGCGAACCAGACGGGTCCGACAATTGGCCAACCCGGTCCGGTTCCGATCCGGTCCAGGCCCGGATCGGAGACCACCAGGCGCCCCCGCGCGCAGACCACGACGTACCCCCGCGCAGTCCACGAGGTACCCCCGCACAGACCACGAGGTACCCCCGCGACAGCCCGTGAGGCGCCCCGCACAGGCCGTGCGCCGCCATCAGGCCCGCGGGCGCACTACGCTCGGGACCCATGAGCGACAGGCACATCAGTCAGCACTTCGAGACCCTCGCGATCCACGCGGGCAACACCGCCGATCCCCTCACCGGCGCGGTCGTCCCGCCGATCTACCAGGTCTCGACCTACAAGCAGGACGGCGTCGGAGGGCTGCGCGGCGGTTACGAGTACAGCCGCAGCGCCAACCCCACCAGGACCGCCCTGGAAGAGAACCTCGCCGCCCTGGAGGGCGGTCGTCGCGGCCTCGCGTTCGCGTCCGGACTGGCGGCCGAGGACTGCCTGTTGCGTACGCTGCTCAACCCCGGCGACCACGTGGTCATCCCGAACGACGCGTACGGCGGTACGTTCCGCCTCTTCGCGAAGGTCGTCTCGCGGTGGGGCGTCGAGTGGTCCGTGGCCGACACCAGCGACCCGGCCTCCGTACGCGCCGCCCTCACGCCGAAGACCAAGGTCGTGTGGGTGGAGACCCCCTCCAACCCGCTTCTCGGCATCACCGACATCGCCGCCGTCGCGCAGATCGCGCGTGAGGCGGGCGCCCGGCTCGTCGTCGACAACACCTTTGCCACCCCCTACCTGCAGCAGCCGCTCGCGCTCGGCGCGGACGTCGTCGTGCACTCGCTGACCAAGTACATGGGCGGGCACTCGGACGTCGTCGGCGGCGCGCTGATCGTCGGCGACCAGGCGCTCGGCGAGGAGCTGGCGTACCACCAGAACGCGATGGGCGCGGTCGCCGGGCCCTTCGACTCCTGGCTGGTGCTGCGCGGCACCAAGACGCTCTCGGTGCGCATGGACCGGCACAGCGAGAACGCCACCAAGGTCGCCGACATGCTCACCCGGCACGCGCGCGTGACCCGCGTTCTCTACCCGGGCCTCCCGGAGCACCCCGGTCACGAGATCGCCGCCAAGCAGATGAAGGCGTTCGGCGGCATGGTCTCCTTCCAGGTCGAGGGCGGCGAGGAAGCGGCCGTCGAGGTCTGCAACCGCGCCAAGGTCTTCACCCTCGGTGAGTCCCTGGGCGGCGTGGAGTCCCTGATCGAGCACCCCGGGCGCATGACGCACGCGTCCGCCGCCGGCTCGGCCCTGGAGGTCCCCGCCGACCTCGTCCGCCTCTCCGTGGGCATCGAGAACGTCGACGACCTGCTCCAGGACCTGCAGCAGGCTCTCGGCTAGATCCAGCGTTGGCCCCTCGGGGTCACCAGCCCGTCAGCGGTGGGGTCGTCTGCGAAGGCGGCTCCACCCAGGGACGGGCCATGGACGCCCACACCACGAAGGCGACGGCCGCGGCGAACAGCAGCAGCCACATCACCCGCCGGGCCAGCGTCCTGCGGCGCAGCATCCGGCTCCCGCGGCGCACGACGTCCGCGTACAGGTCGGGCGGCACGGTGGGCGGCTTCTGCTCCAGCAGCCGCCGTACGTTCGCCTCGCGCTCGGGCAGGTTCACGACCGCACCACCAACCTCACGACCGCACCACCGTGCTTCACGACCGCACCACCGTGCTTCATGACGGCACCACCTTCGCCATGGTCGGCGCCGGTCCGCGCGGCGGGTGCAGCAGTGTCGTCATCGCCCGGGCACAGATCGCCCGCACCCGTTCCACGGGGAGCCCGAGCAGGGCCGCCGTCTGTTCCTCGGCGACCCCCTCGTACATCCTCAGGACCAGGACCAGCCGCTCCTGGGGCGTCAGCCGGGCCAGGACGGCGACGGAACCGGAGCCGGAGCCCGAGGGGGACGGGGCTGGGCGGGAGCGTCCCAGGGCGCCGTACTGGTGCCACGCCCCGCGCGCGAAGCGGACGGCCAGCTGCTGGCGGGCCCGGTCGTACGGGTCCTCACCGCGCAGCCGGTCCCAGGAGGCGTACGTGTGGGCCAGTGCCAGCGTCAGCAGGCGCCGCGCGCGCGGGTTGGCGTTCGGCGGCTCCGCGGTGAGCAGTGTGGCGGCATGCAGCAGCCGCCCTGCCGCGCCCGCGACGAACGCCTCGAACTCCCGGGCGCGGCGGGCGTTTTGGAACGCGCGCCGTTCTCGCACCACGCCTCCCGCCCGAGGACGACCCTGACGGAACCAAGGGCCCGGCCGTGTACGACGGGCCGCACCGTGTGCGACAAGGACCCGGTCTCATATGAGGCCAGACGCGGCCCCGCGGTCAAGAGTCCGGCGGGCACACACGTGTGAAGCCGGAAGGACACGCGCGGGTGAAGCCGCAAACACACGCGCGTGTGAAGGCTCAGGAAGCGCCGGGACGGTCAGGAAGCCGGCTGCTCCCCCGCCACGCCCCCCGTCGTGGCCATCCGGGACGAGAGCGCGCTGTTGAAGCGCGTGAGGAGCGAGCAGAAGGCCTCGCGCTCCTCCGGCGCCCAGTCGTGGGTCAGCTCGGCCATCAACTGACGCCTGGAGGAGCGCACTTCGTCGAGGCGGGACTGCCCGCGCGGCGACAGCTGGAGCACCACGGCGCGTCCGTCCTCGGGGTGCGAGGTCCGCTTGACCAGACCGGTGTCGACCAGCGGCGCCACCTGCCGGGTGACCGTCGAGGAGTCGATGCCCATGCTCGCGGCGAGCGCCTTGACGCCCATCGGGCCTTCCTTGTCGAGGCGGTTGAGCAGCAGGTATGCGGCGCGGTCCATGGAATTGCGGACCTGCCCCACCCCGCCGAGCCGGGTCTGTTCGGCACGGCGCGCGAACAACGCGACCTCGTGCTGAAGCGTGTCGAGGAGACCGGTGTCACCGACGGTCGTCATGTCCATCGACATTTCTGGTGTTGTGGGCATGGCCGGGGGCTCAATTCATGCGTGGGGAGCTGGGTTGGGGGAAAGGGTACGCGGCCCGGACGCGGGTCGTACCGACGCTGAGTAAAACCGGTCTCGGCCCGTGGTCACACCAGGAGTCCTCGGGTGTGAACTGGGAGACTGGTGGTCATGAGCTACAGCACGGCCGACTCCTTGCCCAGGGTGACTCTGGACGACGTACGAGGCGCCCAGAAGATGCTCACGGGCGTGGCGCGGACGACCGCGATGGAGGGCAGCAGGTACCTGTCCCAGCTGGTGGGCGCCCCGGTGCACTTCAAGTGCGAGAACCTCCAGCGCACCGGTTCGTTCAAGCTGCGTGGCGCGTATGTGCGGATCGCCGGGCTGCTTCCGGAGGAGCGCGCCGCGGGTGTGGTCGCGGCCAGCGCGGGCAACCACGCGCAGGGCGTCGCCCTCGCCTCCTCGCTGCTCGGCGTGCGCTCCACGGTCTTCATGCCGACCGGCGCCCCGCTGCCGAAGATCGCGGCCACCCGTGACTACGGCGCCGAGGTGAGGCTGCACGGTCAGGTGGTCGACGAGACGCTGGCCGCCGCGCAGGAGTACGCGGCCGAGACGGGCGCGGTGTTCATCCACCCCTTCGACCACCCCGACATCATCGCGGGTCAGGGCACGGTCGGCCTGGAGATCCTGGAGCAGTGCCCCGAGGTGCGCACGATCGTCGTCGGGATCGGCGGCGGGGGGCTGGCCGCGGGTATAGCGGTCGCGGTGAAGGCGCTGCGCCCCGATGTACGGATCATCGGCGTGCAGGCGGCGGGTGCGGCGGCGTATCCGCTCTCGCTGGCGGCAGGGCGCCCGGTGTCGATCGACAACCCGTCGACGATGGCCGACGGCATCAAGGTCGGACGGCCCGGCGATGTGCCGTTCCGGATCGTCGAGGAGCTGGTGGACGAGGTCCGCACGGTGTCGGAGAGCCATCTGTCGAGCGCGCTGCTGCTCTGTCTGGAGCGGGCCAAGCTGGTCGTCGAACCGGCGGGCGCGAGCCCCGTCGCGGCGTTGCTGAGCGAGCCCGGGGCCTTCGAGGGCCCGGTCGTCGCGCTGCTGTCGGGCGGCAATGTGGACCCGCTGCTGATGCAGCGCATCCTGCGCCACGGCATGGCCGCGAGCGGCCGCTACCTCGCGGTCACGCTGCGGCTGACGGACCGTCCCGGCGCTCTGGCCACACTTCTGGGGGTGTTGTCAGTGGCGGACGCTAACGTCCTCGATGTGAGCCACGTACGGACCGATCCCCGGCTCGGGCTCACGGAGGTGGAGGTCGAGCTGCACCTGGAGACGAAGGGTCCGGAGCACTGCGCCGAGGTCGGCCGCGCCCTGCGCGAGGCCGGCTACACGGTCATCGACTGATCGACTGACATCCATCGTCCGAGGTCAGGGCCCCTGTCCTCGAACCTCGGAAAAACCTGTTGAGTAACGCGATACATCGCGTTACGGTGTGCCATGCCCAGTCCTCGCCCGGCCTCTCGCTGCGCTCGTCGCAGCCTGTGAGGCGGACGAGACGGGCAAAGGTAAGAAGTTACCGTGAAAATTCCCCAACGACGTGGAGAACTCACATGCCAGGCGCCATCTATGCCGAAGGCCTGGTGAAGACCTTCGGTGACGTAAGGGCTCTGGACGGCGTCGATCTCGATGTCCCGGAAGGCACCGTCCTGGGCCTGCTGGGACCGAACGGCGCGGGCAAGACGACCGCCGTCCGCTGTCTGACGACCCTCCTGCGGCCCGACAGCGGCAAGGCGATCGTCGCCGGCGTCGACGTGCTCAAGCACCCCGACGCGGTACGGCGCAGGGTCGGTCTCTCCGGACAGTTCGCGGCCGTCGACGAGTACCTGACCGGCCGCGAGAACCTCCAGATGGTCGGCCAGCTCTACCAGATGAGGGCGAAGGCCGCGAAGGTCCGCGCGGCCGAGCTCCTCGAGCAGTTCAACCTGACGGAGGCCGCCGACCGCCCCGCGAAGACGTACTCGGGCGGTATGCGCCGCCGGCTCGACCTGGCCGCCGCGCTGGTCGTCTCACCGCCGGTGATGTTCATGGACGAGCCGACGACCGGCCTCGACCCGCGCAACCGGCAGCAGCTGTGGGAGGTCATCAAGCAGCTGGTCTCCGGCGGTACGACCCTGCTGCTGACCACGCAGTATCTGGAAGAGGCCGACCACCTCGCGCACGACATCTGCGTGGTCGACCACGGCCGTGTGATCGCCCGCGGCACCGCCGACCAGCTCAAGGCGCAGACCGGCGGCGAGCGCGTAGAGGTCGTCGTGCACGAGCGTGAGCACATAGCGACGGCCTCGGAGGTGCTCCGGGGATTCGGCAAGGGCGAGACGACCGTCGAGGAGCACACCCGCAAGCTCACCGTGCCCGTCACCGGCGGCGCGAAGCTCCTCGCGGAGGTCATCCGCGAGCTGGACAGCCGCGGCATCGAGATCGACGACATCGGGCTGCGCAGGCCCACGCTCGACGACGTCTTCCTCTCCCTGACCGGACATGTCGCCGAGGTGAAGGACGAGGAGAACGGGGTGGCGGGCGACGCGAGGGGCCGCAAGCCGAAGAAGGACCCCGCGAAGGACCCGGCGAAGAACGAAACCGCGCAGACGGAGGCCACGAAGTGAGTGCCGTGACAGAGTCCGTCCCCGCGGCGGCCCCCCAGGGCGCCGTAGTCCAGTCCGTGCGCGACTCCCTGGTCATCGCCCGGCGGAACGTGATCCGCATGACCCGGATTCCCGAGATGGTCATTTTCGGGCTGATCCAGCCGATCATGTTCGTGGTGCTGTTCAGCTACGTGTTCGGCGGCTCGATCAACGTCCCGGGTGCGGGCCTCAGCCCCTCCGGATACCGCGAGTTCCTGATGGCCGGCATCTTCGCGCAGACCGTCACCTTCGCCACCGCGGGCGCCGGAGCGGGCATCGCCGACGACATGCACAAGGGCCTCATCGACCGCTTCCGCTCGCTGCCCATGGCGCGCGGCGCGGTCCTGACCGGCCGGACCCTCGCCGACCTGGTGCAGACGGCCCTCACCTTGGTGGTCCTCGCGGTCGTCGCCGTCCTGGTCGGCTGGCGCACGCACGAGAACTTCGGCAAGGTGCTGGCCGGATTCGGCCTGCTGCTCCTGCTCGGCTACGCGTTCTCGTGGATCGGCGCGCTGATCGGCCTGTCCGTACGCACCCCCGAGGCGGCCACCTCCGGCGGCCTGATCTGGCTGTTCCCGCTGACGTTCATCTCGAACGCGTTCGTGCCGTCGGAGAACATGCCCGCGTTCTTGCGGACCATCGCGAACTGGAACCCCTTCAGCGCCACCGTGCAGGCCTGCCGCCAGCTCTTCGGCAACCTCCCGGCGGGCTATCCGGTGCCGGACGCCTGGCCCATGCAGCACCCGGTGTGGGCATCGTTGCTGTGGTCCGTGCTGATCGTCGTGGTGTTCCGAACGCTCGCGGTACGCAAGTACCGCCGGGCAGACGCTTGATCACGCTTCTTCACTGCGCCCCCTGCATGGCCGCCGACTAGGCGCAGCCTGACCAGGCAAGGATTGACCAGAGGCCCCGGCAGACGCCGGGGCCTCTGTCGTTGCCTGTCAGGAGGTGAGGATGGAGATGCCGTCTCCGAGCAGTTTCAGCCCGAGAACGAAGAACAGGACTCCCATCACGGCGACATTGTGCTGGGCTGCCCAGTCTTTCCAGCTGCCGAGCGTGGTTCTGGCTCGCTCTCCTCCGAGTAGGAAGACTCCCAGTGGGGCCAGCAGGCCGAGGGTGGCGATCAGGACGAAGATCGCCAGCGATGCGATCTCCTGCCCGACCGGCAGTCCGGCTGAGCCGATGGAGGCGGCCGCGGCGATGGTCAGCGGGGCGTTCTTGGCGTTGAGCGCGGCCAGGGCCAGTCCGAGTCCGAAGACCTTGACCGGCGTGAGGCGGTCGATCGCGCCCATCCACTTCGGCAGCTGGGCTTGTGAGGCATCCTTCGGCCGCCGGTGCCACAGCCGGGCGCCGAAGAGGACGAGGAGCACGCCCAGGGCGAGCTTGAGGGCCCCCACCCAGGTGGCCGGGTGATTGTGGGCGGAGGCACCTGCGGGGGAGGCGATCGCCAGCATCACGGCGCCCAGTGCCGAGAGCCCCACGATCCAGCCGACGGTGAAGAGGGGGCCGTTGAGACGTCCCCGTGGCGTGGCGAGTATGAGGATGATGGCGATGATCGGGAGCGGACTGATCGCGACGCCGGCCGCAAGACCCAGCACGTCACCGAGAACTTTGCCCATGATTACCTCCTGGTGGATGGGTCAGGTCGGCGATCGAGTTGAGCAAGGCTTGGTGCGAGTGGGTGACCCGACTACCTGTGCGGCCGGCTGTGGGACTGTCGTGGACCTACGCCGGAACCGCTGGGGGGTCCTGAGCCGGGGGCGCAGCCGTCCCGGAAGTGGTCGTCATGAACGCCGAACTCCTCGGCACGGCCTTGGGAAAGCGGCTGCCCGGGAACGTGACGACGACCGACTCGGCAAGTTCCCGTTCCATCTTCCTGCGCCTTTCGGGATCTGTCCTCGGGAGCTCCTCGGAGCGCGGGAGCTCTGGCCTCGGCCGGAGTGCGAGGCGGTGTGTGTGGATCCAGGATTGGTGGTGAGGGCGATGGCGCCTCATATCCGAGCGCCTGGCGACCCTCGGTTCGATCCGTGGCAGGAGAATCTCACGATGACTGCGACGACAGGTGCAACCCCGGCTCACCCCGAGCGCCCGGGCAGGTCGGATGGGGTCTGTAACGAGTTCACCGTCTTTACCAAGATCAAGCCGGGCCATGCAGATGCGTTGCGTGAGGATCTCGCCGCGATGGCCGATGCGGCGGCTGACGAGAACGTCCATGCCGCGCTGCGCCAGATCGGCACCCTGCATGACGCACGGCACGTGATCTTCGACAACGACACCCGGTTCATGTTCGCCAGCGTCTTCGACGGCTCCTGGGACACGTACATCGACGACTTCGCCCAGACGGTGGTCGGGGCCCGCTTCGACAAGGTCTTCTCGCACAGCGAAGGGTTCCCCGGCGTCACCGATCCAGGGGTGAAGGACTGGTTCGTCGCTCACCAGGAGCCCGCGGGGGTCTTCGTCAGCGCCTATCCCGATCTGACCGTTCAGCAGATCTACAAGGACCACCGCGTGGAGGAGGCGTTCGAGGCGGTGCTGGACACCGCTGAGTTCCGGGCGGCGCTGGACAACCCGGCCAACGCGGAGTTGGTGGCCACGCCGGCCTTCCAGAAGCTGCTGGAGGAAGCCGCGGCGTAGAAGTCGGACACGACCGACCCATCAGAGCCGACCCGACGTCGGTGGACCGCGTCGGGCGCGGGTCGGCCGCTGCACGTCCGCCCACGCAGAGGCCGACAGGGAGGCACAGGCGATCATGAACACGGTGGCAAGCAGCAGCGCGGCCGGCATGGGCGTCGAGATCGACGACGTCCAAAGCGGGGCACTGCGTCCACGGCCTGTGCCGTACGAGGGGAAGTTCATCTTCCTGCGCGTAGATGACCGCCATGCCGGGCGCGCCCTGCTGCGGCGGCTGCTCCCGGTGACGGCGGGTGGTCTGCCCAGCGTGGACCGGAGCCAGGACGCCTGGGTGGCTGTGGCGTTCACCTACCAGGGACTGAGGGCCCTGGGGGTGCCTCAGGAGTCGCTGGACAGCTTTCCGCGGGCGTTTCGTGAGGGCATGGCCGCTCGGGCGGAGCTGATCGGCGACGTGGGCGAGAGCGATCCGGCCCACTGGGAGGCACCGTTCGGAACGGGCGATGTCCATATCGCGTTGAGCGCTCTCTCCTCCGACGAGGCGCAGCTGGTCAAGGAGCTGGAGCGGGCCCGCGTCGCCTACGAGGACACGCCCGGTGTCCAGGTGATCTGGCAGCAGGAGGTCCACCAGCTCCCGACCGGGCGCACCACCTTCGGCTTCCGCGACGGCATCAGCCACCCGAACATCGAGGGCGTCGGACTGCCCGGCTCCAACCCGCAGGAAGCCCCGATCAAGGCCGGCGAGTTCATCCTCGGCTACCCCGACGAGACCGGCAATCTGCCGCCCATGCCCAGCCCCGATGTGCTGGGGCGCAACGGAACCTACGCGGCCGTTCGCAAGATCCACACCAACGTGGCGGCCTGGCGGCAGTACCTGCGTGCGAACACCTCCACCGCCCAGGAGGAGGCACTCCTGGCGGCGAAGATGGTCGGGCGCTGGCCGAGCGGGGCGCCGCTGACGCTGAGCCCGGAGCACGATGATCCGGAGCTGGCGGCCGATCCGCACCGCAACAACAACTTCCAGTACCGGGAGAACGACGATCGCGGCTTCCGGTGCCCCGCCGGTGCGCACATCCGGCGCACCAACCCCCGCGACTCCACCATCATCGGCGACGCACGGATGCACCGCCTCATCCGCCGCGGCACCACCTACGGCCCGCCGTTGCCGGAGGGCGTGCTGGAGGACGACGGCGCCGACCGGGGTCTGGTCGGAGTCTTCCTCGGAGCACACCTTGAACGACAGTTTGAATTCATCAAGGCCGAGTGGGTCAACGACGGCAACTTCATCGGCTACCCCGGCGAGAAGGACCCGGTAGCCGGGCATCACGGCGGAACCGGCAGCGTCACCATCCCGGAGAAGCCGGTCCGGCGTCGCCTGCGGAACCTGCCCAGCTTCGTGGTCACCCGGGGCGGTGAGTACTGCTTCGTGCCGGGTCTGCGTGCCCTGCGCTGGCTCGCCGAACTGGAGGACTGAGGGAAATTCCTGCGCGCTGAGTCCCCGGCACGGTCTCTGAGGAGAGGTCGACGTCATGGCAGCACAGTTCGTCCGCTACACGCCGGACGTCGAAGATGACGATCCGCACTTCGACCAGAACGTGCGGACAGTGATCGAGAAGACCGAGAGCTACATCGCCGAGTCGGTCAAGGCCGGTGGCACCGGACGGGCCCTGCGCGACGCCCACGCCAAGGGCTACGGGCTGGTCCGGGGGGAAGTGCAGATCCTGGACGGGCTTCCGCCCGAGTACGCCCAGGGAATCTACGCGACTCCGGGAACCCACGATGCGCTCATCCGCTTCTCCAACGGCTCGCCTCACGCCGGAGCCGACGCGCGACTGGGCGCCGCCACCGGACTGGCGCTGAAGATCTTCGACATCCCCGGCCCGACCCTGCTGGAAGACGAACCGGACTCGGGCACGTTCGACTACGCCAACATCAACGGACCGATCTTCTTCTGCAACACGGTCGAGCACTACCTGTTCATCCAGGAACTGTTCCTGAACGCGCCGGCCTACTTCTCCCAGGGCCGACCCGGCGCGCATCGCTTCTTCACCGAGTTCGTGACCGGCAAGGGAACGCTGGACCAGGACAACTGGGCGTGGGACGAGTTCCTGGCCTTCCTGCGCCTGTCGAAGACCCCTCCGGCGAACCTGCTGCTGTCGAGCTACTGGACGATGGGCGCGGTCCGGCACGGGGACTACATCGCCAAGGTGCGCATCACCCCCGACCCGTCCTTCGCCGCCGCGGTGGTCCGGCGCACCATCGACCCGGCCTCCGCGCAGGAGGTCTTCCGACCCGCCCTGCAAGCCGAGCTGCAGGAGCGGCCCTACGCCTTCGACATCCAGGTGCAGCTCTGCACCGACCTGGAGCGCATGCCGGTGGAGGACACCACCGTGGAGTGGCCCGAGCAGCTCTCGCCGTCCGTCACCGTGGCCAGACTGCGGCTGCCGCAGCAGGACATCTCCGGCCCGGAAAACCTGGAGAAGATGGACTCACTGTCCTTCACACCCTGGCGGGTCACCGCCGAGCACGCCCCCCTGGGCAACATCATGCGGTCCCGCAAGGAGGTCTACCGGCGATCCTCCATCGAGCGCCACAAGCTCAACCAGCAGCCGCGCACCGAGCCCCGCAGCGCCGACGAGGTACTTGGCCCGGCCCCATGAATCCGACGGTGACGGCGGTGCCGCGGGCATGACGATGCCCCCGGCGCGGCCGGGGGCATCGTCGCAGTGGTCGGTCCCGGCTCAGCCCTTGTAGGGCTCGGCCTTGAGGATCTTCACCGAGGCGAGCTTGCCGTTGGGCAGCTCGTACTGGGCGTCCTCGCCGATCTTCTTGCCGTTCACGCCGGAGCCCAGGGGGGACTGGGGCGAGTAGGTCTCGATGTCGGCGCTGGCGTACTCGCGCGAGGCGAGCAGGAAGTCCAGCGTGTCGTCCTCGTCGCCGTCGAAGGCGATGGTGACGACCATGCCGGGGGCGACCATGCCGTCCGCCGCGGGGGCCTCGCCCACCTTGGCGTTCTCCAGGAGCTGGGTCAGCTGGCGCACACGGAGCTCCTGCTTGCCCTGCTCTTCCTTGGCCGCGTGGTACCCGCCGTTCTCGCGCAGGTCGCCCTCCTCGCGCGCGGCCGCGATCTTGGCGGCGATCTCCGTGCGCGCGGGACCAGACAGGTAGTCCAGCTCGGCCCTGAGCTGGTTGTACGCCTCCTGGGTCAGCCAGGTGACGTTCTCGCTGGTCTGGGTCACAGGTGCTCCTCGTAGGTACTGGGAATACAAAGCATCGCCCTACCCAGAAGAATGTGCTTTCACGGGTGGGCGAAACCACGAGCCTAACAATTCCCGGGCAGAAGGGGGAGGACATAAGACATCAGAATTACGTCAACGCAGGTCAGCGCTTAGGTGCCACGGGTGATGCCGGAGGTGGCGGGCGGTGCAAGGGGGACGACAGCGGGTGGTGTCAGTCGGCGTGGCAGCCGAGCAGCTCCGCCGTGCCGCCGCGGGAGGTGGTACGGAGCGTGACGACCTTGTCGATACGGGAGGAGTCCTGGTCGAAACGGAAGTCCGCGCGGCCCACCTCGCTGCCGTCGTCGGCCTGTGAGCGCAGCGTGCAGTAGCCGTGGGCGCCCGCGTCCTTGCGCACCTCCAGGTGCACCTCGACCGCGTTGTCCGAGACGGCCTTGAAGGTGATCACCTCGGCGCTGATCTTGTTCGAGAAGACGTAGTAGTACGCGAACCAGCCCATCAGGGCGAGCAGGGCCACGCCCAGCACACTGCCGATGACCTTGAGTTTCCGGTCCGCGCGCTCGTCCTCGGAGCGGCCGTACCGGCCCTCGGGCAGCTGTGTGCTCGCCGTGCTCATGATCGTCCTCTCGGGGACGGGGTCCCGGAATTATTCGTCCCCCGATTCCGTCACTATAGAAGCCGCCCATGACGCCGAAACACGCCGGGCGCCGACTTGCCGACTGGCCTCACCGGCCGACTTACTGAGGATCGAGTCTTGACTGACCAGCTGCGACTGATGGCCGTGCACGCCCACCCCGACGACGAGTCGAGCAAGGGCGCGGCCACCATGGCGAAGTATGTGTCCGAGGGGGTGGACGTGCTGGTCGTGACCTGCACGGGCGGGGAGCGCGGCTCCATCCTCAACCCGAAGCTCCAGGGCGACCAGTACATCGAGGAGCACATCCACGAGGTACGCAAGAAGGAGATGGACGAGGCCCGCGAGATCCTCGGCATCAAGCAGGAGTGGCTCGGATTCGTGGACTCCGGCCTTCCGGAAGGTGACCCGCTGCCGCCGCTCCCCGAGGGCTGCTTCGCGCTCGAGGACGTGGACAAGGCGGCCGGAGAGCTGGTCAGGCAGATCCGCTCGTTCCGTCCGCAGGTGATCACCACGTACGACGAGAACGGTGGTTATCCGCACCCCGACCACATCATGACCCACAAGATCTCGATGGTGGCGTTCGAGGGGGCGACGGACACCGAGAAGTACCCGGAGTCCGAGTACGGCCCGGCGTTCCAGCCGCAGAAGCTCTACTACAACCAGGGCTTCAACCGCCCGAGGACCGAGGCATTGCACCACGCCCTCCTTGAGCGCGGTCTGGAGTCGCCGTACGGGGACTGGCTGAAGCGGTGGAGCGAGTTCGAGCGCACCGAGCGCACGCTGACGACGCACGTTCCGTGCGCGGACTTCTTCGAGATCCGTGACAAGGCGCTGATCGCGCACGCCACGCAGATCGACCCCGACGGCGGCTGGTTCAAGGTCCCGATGGAGATCCAGAAGGAGGTCTGGCCGACTGAGGAGTACGAGCTCGCCACCTCCCTGGTCGATACCTCCCTCCCCGAGGACGACCTCTTCGCGGGCATCCGCGACAATGCCTGATATGAGCGCAAGCCTGGCACTGACGCACCTCGTTCCCCTCGCCAAGGAGGTCGACGAGAACAAGGTCACCCCCGGCGTCCTCGGTTTCATCGTCTTCGCGGCGTTGGCCCTGGCGGTGTGGGGCCTGATGAAGTCCATGAACCGGCACATGGGGAAGGTCACCTTCGAGGAGGACCCGGAGAAGCCCGAGAAGGGTGCCGTGGCCTCCGGCAAGGGGAGCGGCTCCGGTGCCGGTCCCGGCGGGAAGGCCTCGCCCGCGAAGGGCTGAGCCCGGTGTGCGGACTCCGGCCACGGGCGGCCGGAGTGTGCACCCTCACCCTCGGCACCGTCCTCTCGTACGAAGGGGTCCCCTCCGTACGCAGGGGCGGCCGTCGGCGTGGTCGTACCGTGGCTGGCCGTGGTCACACCGTGGCCCGCTCCAGCCTGTTGTCCATGCCGCACTGCAGGGCGTACGCGAAGCCGAGCGGGTTGCTCCACGCGTCGGCGAAGTGCCGGGCGAGTCCGTGGACGATCTCGCCCGCGGTCTCCCGGCCGCCGAGATAGCGGGTGACGTACGCGTGGGCGTACTCGGCGGCGAACAGTTGCGGCATCTCGATCTGCGGCCCCAGCACCCCGCCCGCGCCCGCCTCGATGAGCGCGCCGCCCAGGCGCGCCGGCTCGGCGGTGGCGGGCAGCCCGGCGTAACCGGCGTTGAGGAACACCAAGGGGCGCTGCGCGAGCGGGGGGTCGGCGGGGCCGCGCTCGGCGAGGACCGCAGGGACGTCGATGTCCTTGCCGTCGCTCAGCCGAAGGACGAACAGCGGGGCGCTGTCGTCGGCGACGGGTCTGAAGTGCCCGTGGCACCAGAAGTACATCAGCTGCTCGTCGAGCCCGCCGGAGCGCAGGGCGCGCAGCAGTTCGTCGCGCAGGGCGCGTTCGACGCGGACGGTGCCGGTGGCGAGGGCGCTTGCGACCTCGGCGGCCCGGGTGACGCCCTGCGGGTCGATGCCCTTGTCGTGATTCAGGCTCACCACCGGTGACAAGGGCGGCGGCGGGGTGTCGTGCTCGTCGCCGGCGGGGACCGGGAAGCGCGGGTGGTGGCCGCCGGTCTGTTCGATCTGGTGCCGGTAGCCGAGGAAACGGCGGAAGGCGTCGCCGCCGGGACCGTCGGGCCCGTTCGCGGTGTCCTCGGGCAGAGCGAGCATCGGCCAGGGCAGGAACAGGTCGGAGTCGACACGGATGCGCAACGGCTCCTCGCGGCTCAGCGCGTCGGTCAGGATCGCGCCGAAGCGCCGGGTGTCCCGGCCGCCGTCGCCGAGCAGCTCCCCGTACAGCAGGTGCGAGCCCTGGCGGGCGAGCTCGTCGAGGATCCCGCGCAGTTCCTGCCGGGGCTCGCCGGTGAGATCCGGGCAGGTGGCATACGGGAAGTGGGGGCGGCCCCCGACCGGGATCCCGTGCTCGTCGACGGGCTGGAAGTCGACCAGCTCCCGTTTCCACAGCGCCCGCAGATGCGCCGCGGCGGCGGTGACGGCGGCCGGCTTCACATTCAGCCGCAGCGCGTGCTCGGTCGCGGACGGGGGCGCGGCCGGGCCGTACATCCGGGCCCGGATGTGGTCGTCGGCGTGGGCGTCGAGGGCGAGGACCAGATCCGGGTGACGGACGGTGGGGGCCGGACGGCGGGTGAAGCCGCGGCTGGGGTCCTGGACGACCTGGCTGAGAAGTTCGCGGGCCATCGGGCTCAGGCCCTCCGCGCGGACGGGCGGGGCGCGGTGGGCCGGTGCGGCCCCGGATCGGACGGGACGACGTCGATCTCGGCCTCGACCTGCTGGAGGACGGTCCCGGTGACGGGGTCCTCGACGGTGAAACGCAGCCGGTGCGAGCCGGGGCGGTGCGGGGTGAAGCGGAACTCCGCCCCGTCGGCGGGGACGCCGTGCGCGGGGTCGATCTCCGCATGGCCGAGGGAGGTCGCGCGGGCCGTGAGCGGGGGGAGCGGGGTGGTGGACCACGGGTGTTCGGGCCCGGGTACGACCTGGAGGGCGATACGGGCGGGCACGTCCGGGACGGGTACGTCGTCGAGAAGGGTCAGCCGGACATGGGCCCTGGAGTCGTCGGGGCGGTCGCGGTCACCGGGGCGTGGGAAGCCGGGCCGCGGTTCGGGCTGGGTGTCGCGGGCGGCGCGCGGGATCAGCGGTTCGCCGGCCTCGGTCCACCCGAGCGTGTCCAGCAGGGCGGCGGGGTAGCGGCAGGCCAGTTCGTACGGCGGCTCGCCGCCCGGGGGCGGTCCGGCTTCGACGAGGTCCACCCAGGCCTCGCCCGCCTCGTCGCCGATCCCGTGGAACACATGGCGGATCTCGGCCGCCCACTCGCCGTTCAGGAAGCGGTGGGCGGGGGAGCGGAGCGCGTACTCGAGCATGGTCCAGGCCCGCCCGTGCGGGCAGTCCGCCTCTTCGAAGACTGCCAAGGCCCCCTCGAACAGCCGGTCGGCCTCACGCCGACGCTGGTCCGTCCCGCCCGTCCTGCCCGTCCTGCCCGTCTCGTCCACGCCGTCCGTCCCGTCCGTACGGGCCAGGGTCAGCGCGTGGTGGTGCAGTGTCCATGCCGTCCCGAGCCGGTCGGAGACCTCATGGAAGCGGCCCTGGACGTTCGCGAACTCCTCCTGCCAGGGGAAGCCGGGCTCGTCCGCCCGTGCCACGGTCCACCACAGGTGCGCCCACGCGGCGCCGCGCCGGTCGCCCGCGCGCTCGTGCAGCCGACGCGCCTCGGCGAGGGCGTCCGGGTCCGGGACGCCCGACCGAGTGGCCAGCCGCGCGAGTTCGCCGTCCGCCCACGCCTCGCCCGGCGTCTCACCGACCGCCAGGAACCTCTCCCGCGCGGCGTGCAGCAGCCTCCGCGCGTCCTCGGCCCGGCCGCGTAATCGGCACATCCGCCCGTACAGGAAGACCGCCCACGCCTCGCCGCGCCGGTCGCCCGCGACCTGGTGGGCCTCCACGGCCCGCCTCAGCAGTGGTCCGGCCGGGCGCGGATCGCCCCGGTCGCAGTGGACGGCGGCCCGGGTGAGCAGCGCCCAGCCGTCGGCGCACCGGTCGGAGGGGAGGGCGGAGAGGCGCTGCTCGGCCTCGCCGAGGCGGCCCCTGCGGTAGGCGGTGACAGCCCGTTCGAGGAGGACCGTGTGGTTGTCGGGGGCGCGCGTCGACGGTGGAGCGGCGTCCTCCCGGGCGTCCGTCGAGCCCACCAGGAGGAAGGACTCCGACCCGGCGAAGGCGCTGATCAGATCGGAGAGAAGGGACCCGTCCGCCGCCCTTGCGGAGACTCCGTCCACCACCACGACGCAGGGGTGTACGACGAACCCGCCCCGGCAGGCCTCGGAGACCGCGTCCGCCACCCGAAAGCGGTACACCGGAAGTCCCGCCTCGTGCGCGACCTCTCGTGCCACGGCGTCGAGAAACGCGGACCGGTCCGCGTCGGCTGCGCCGCCCATCACCAGGAGCCGTCTGGTCTCCAACTCCCGCCGTGCCGCGGCGAGGTCGCGTGTGTGCCCGACGAACGACACCGAAGTCCCCCTCGTACCCGAACATCCCCACCGAGCTAGCGCGCCGCGGTCACCGCCACCCCCATGACCTCCCGGGCGTGCCGGCTCGGCACCATTCCCAGGCGCCAAGCCTGCCATCCCGCGTCCAGGTCGACCCCCCGTTCCAGCAAGAGTTGGTAGGCCTCCACGTAGTCGTCGAGCTTTCCGTCGCGGAGCGGGTGGCCGGTGCGGGAGAGCTGCGCCAGTTCCTCCTGGGCGACGGCGCTGCCCACTTCGAGGCCGCCCGGGGAGCCGTACGGCAGAAGGGTGCACCTCAGGAACCTGGCCCAGTCCTCCCCGCGCCGGTCCCCGTACGAGGCGAACAGGCCGGCCGCCTCGTCGCACAGGGCGAGGGCCACCGGCGTACGGGCGTTTCCGGCGTCGACCACCGCGAGCTCCAGGCAGGTCCACGCCTCGCCGTGGGCCACGCCGATGCGCTGGAAGTCGGCGCGCGCGTCCACCAGGAGCTGGCGGGCGAAGCCCGAGTTGCGCAGGGAGCCGGTCTGGGCGGCCCGTTGGTCGCGGGTGACGCGCGCCGAGTGGTGGCGGGCGCAGGCGAGCCCGTACACGTCCCGCATCCGCGAGAACATCGTCCGGGAGCGTTCCAGTTCACGGACCGCCTGGTCCAGGTTGCCGGTCTCCTCCAGGGACTGGCCCAGGTAGTAGATCGTCCATGCCTCGCCGCGCGCGTCCTCGTTCTCCCGGTGCCGGGAGGCCGCCTGGCGCAGGCCCTCGGCCGCGGTGGACGGGTCGCCGTCGACGAGGCGGGCGCGGGCCAGCTGGGTCAGGGCCCAGGCCTCGCCGCGGGCGTCGCGCGTACGGCCGTACAGGTCGAGGGCGTCACGCAACTCCCGTTCCGCGCGCGGAACGTCGCCCATCCGCAGGCCCAGCTGGCCGAGCTGGAAGTGGGCCCACGCCTCGCCGTGCACGGACTCGCCCGCGCGGTGCAGGACCAGGGCCTCGGTGAGCAGGTCCAGGGCGAGGGCGAGATGGCCCCGGTCGCGCTCCACGGCGGCCAGCGCGTGCATCGTCCAGGCCCGGTCCGCCGCCAGCTCGGGGGAGGCCTGCAGGTCCATGGCCTCCTGGAGCTTGGCGGCCGCCTCGGTGAGGTTGCCCTGGTGGTGCAGGGTGATACCGAGGGAGCACAGGGCCCGGGCCGCGCCCGCGTCGTGGTGCGCCTCGAAGTAGAGGTTCACCACGGAGGACAGCGTGGTGTGGGCCTTGTCCAGCTCGCCGAGCTGGCGGGCCGCGATACCGGTGCGCCACTGCACCGAGCGCACCAGCAGGCCCTGGTCGACGGCCTGCGTCAACTCGCTGATCTCGCCCAGGCGGTAGAGGTCGCCGCGCAGCAGGCAGTAGTCGCACAGGGCGCCGAGGAGGTTCAGTACGGCCGCCTGGTTCACGCCTTCCGCGTGGCGCAGGGCGGCCGTGATGAAGCTCGACTCGTCGTCCAGCCAGCGCAGGGCCGCGTCGAGGGACGTGAAGCCGTGCGGCCCGAACTGATCCGCCCGCGTCGACGTCTTGCCGTCGACCAGGCGGATCACCGAGTCGGCCAGCTCCGCGTAGTTCACGATCAGGCGCTCCTGGGCCGCCGTCCGCTCGGACGGCTCCTCCTCGTCGAGCAGCCGTGCCTGGGCGAAGCCCCTGACGAGGTCGTGCAGCCGGTAGCGGCTGCCGCGGACGTGGTCGATGAGGCCCGACTGCGCGAGCGCGGTCAGATGGCGGGTGGCCTCCTGTTCGTCCGTCGCCAGCAGGGAGGCAGCGGCGGCGGCGCCGAGCGAGGCCCGGCCGGCCAGCGCCAGCCGGCGCAGCAGGCGCCTCGCGGTGTCGGTCTGGTCGGTGTAGCGCAGCCACAGCACCCGCTCGACCGGCTCCACGGGGCCGTACGCGCCGAGGTCGGAGGCCAGTTGGCGCGGGGTGCGCGGGCCGAGGGAGGAACCCGCGATGCGCAGGGCGAGGGGGAGGCTGCCGCACAGCTCCCGTACCTGGTCGGAGGCTTCGGCGTCGTACGGGTCCGGCTTCTCCTGCGCCGCCGCGTTCAGCAGTTCTTCGGCGCCCGCCGCGTCCAGGGCGTCGACCGGGAGCTGGTGCACCCAGGCGGGGAGGTCGGCGGGCAGGTCGAGCGGTTTGCGGGCCGTGACCAGGACCAGGCTGTCCGAGCGCTCGGGGACCAGGGCGCGGACCTGCTCGGCGTCGCTCGCGTCGTCGAGGACGATCGTGACCGGCAGGCCCGTCAGGTGCTGGTGGTACAGCTCGCTGAGGCGTCTGACCTGCTGGTCCTGCGAGGAACGCTCACGGAAGAGGAGCTGCTCGCGGGGTGCGCCGAGCCGGTTGAGGAGGTGGAGCATGGCGTCGCGGGTGGTGAGGGGCGGCTCCTCGGTGCTGTCGCCGCGCAGGTCCACCACGCACGCGCCGCGGAACTGGTCCTTCAGGCTGTGCGCCGCCCGGATCGCGAGGGTGCTGCGGCCTGAGCCGGGGGCGCCGTGCAGGACGACCACGGTCGGCTTCGTCTCGGTGCTGGCGCGGGCCGCGTGCACCCACTGCGCCACCCGGGACAGCTCGGTCCGGCGCCCCGTGAACGGGCCGGCCGGCTCGGGAAGCTGCCCGAACGACTGCTCCAGTACGTTGCGTCTGCGCGCGGCGGCACTCTTGTCGGTGCGCCGCAGCTGGGGAGCGCCCTGCTTGGCCCCCGCGGAGGCGCTGAGCACCCGCTGCTGATCGAGGAACGGCCGGATGCCCCGTACCTCCAGCGCCGTCAGCCACTGGAGCCGCAACTGCTCGGGGCCGCCCGGCTGGCCCAGGGCTCCCGCCCGGCGGCTCGCGGCCGGTACGTGCGAGGCGGTCACCTTGAGCACGGTGGCCGCCGCGCCCACCACGGCGACGGTCGCCCCGGCGCCGACGGCCGTTCCGGCGCCCGTGCCCAGCGCCAGGTCCGCCGCGCAGGCCGCGACGGCGGCAACCACCGCCACCAGCAGGGCAGTTCCGGCGCCCTCCCGGGCGTACCGCTGTCCGAACGTCAGCCGGCCGGCCTCCGCCTCGTCCAGCGCCCGGGTGTACGCCCCGTACTCCTCGGCGGCGGCCTCTGCCATGGTGTCGAGCGCGGCCCGGGCCCGCGACAGCAGCACGGCCCCGTCGCTCCGCCCGCCCGAGCGCCGTACCTCTTCCTCCACGGCCCGGGTCAACAGCCGCTCGGCCTCCGCCCGATGGCCTTCCCGCATGTCACGTCCCCCTCCGGCGGCAACTCGCTTGCGTTCAAGTGTCCTTGGTGGGGGACGTGAGCGCGAGTGGGCCGCGATCGCGAGGCTGGTTCGGTGACTTGGAGATCACTCGCTCGTTCTTGTGACTGTCGGTCTAAAAGTCGAACGGGGGAGATCGTGAACTACCTTGCCGCGCACGAGCCGACGGGCTTGATCCCGGTCGTGTCCTATGCGCGGACGTCCGAGACGTCCGTCAGCGTGATGGGCACGGAGTGCGCTATCAGTTGCGGATCAATGAGCGGACCGCACGTGAACATGGCTGCACGGTGGTTGCGACGTACACCGACAACGGGCTTAGCGCCTCCAAGGAGGGGGCGGTGAGGCCTGGGTTCGACAGCCTGTTCGTCGACCTGGCCCGCGGGTGCACCGGCAGCGGACAGCCGATCTCCGGGGTCGTCTCAGTCGCGGACGACCGGCTGTATCGCCGAGTGGAGGATCTCGCCCGGTTCTTTGCCGCACTGACCAGTCGACCAGGGCGTATTCATGTCGATCCACGGGGTGTCCGGGACCCGTATTCGCAGGAGGGCCTGTTGCACGCTGTGCGATCGCTGGACGCGGCGGTCACGGAAACGCGGATAAGGAGTCGCCGGCTGTTGGACTGGCACTGGGCTCGCGCCATCGAGGGTGTGCCGCACAGCGGGCCGCGTCCCTTCGGCTGGCAGGAGGACAGGATCACCCCGCATTCTGAGGAGGCGAAGCTCGTCCGGCAGGCGATCATCGACCGACTCGGAGGGAAGGCGGTCCGGGCCATCGCGCGTGAGTGGTGCGGACTGGGGGTGGAAGGCACCCGTGGCGGTAGGCCCAACGCCCAGACCGTGACGCAGATCATGACCACACCCAGGGTGTGCGGCTTTCGGGCCAACAGAGGCGAGCTGCTGCTGGTCCCGGAGACGGGGCAGTCGGTCCTCGGCCTGTGGGAACCCATCGTCGTGCCGAACCAGTGGCACGCGGTGTGCGCGACGTTTTCGCCCGGCAGCCTCTACCTGCACAGGGGCAGTGGTACGCCGAGACTCACAGGGAGGGGGACCGCTCCCCGGCACCTCGCCAGCGGCTTCCTTCGGTGTGGGGCGGAGCTACCGGACGGCACGACGTGTGGCGGCGCGCTGTGTGCCCAGAAGGGCAGAAGCAAGAGGAGCCCTTACGTGTACTCCTGTCGCGTTGCAGGCCATGCAGCATCAGCGGGCCGCTGGCCGACGAGACCCTTGAACGACAGCTTTTCTCCGAGGCGAGAGGGGAGGCACGGCTGTCGGCGGCCGTGCGACACCGCTGGCAGTCCGGTGAGCTGGGCCTCGAAGAGAAACGAGAGATCATCGCGTCGGTCTTCACGCGCTGTCTCGTCCGACCTGGTGTGAAGGGAGACCATTCGTGGGACTACTCGCGGATTGAGCCCGTGTGGCGCTGCGCTGATTAGGTAGCGCCGGCATGAGCGACCGTCCGAGGGTCGGGCCGCCCCACGACTGGATGGCCCCCGTCAGGCAGGATGGATGACATGCCGAACCGACTGGCCCATGAGACGTCCCCCTACCTGCTCCAGCATGCCGACAACCCCGTCGACTGGTGGCCCTGGTCGGCCGAGGCCTTCGAAGAGGCCCGTGAGCGGGGCGTGCCCGTGCTGCTCAGCGTCGGCTATTCGTCTTGTCATTGGTGCCATGTCCTCGCACGGGAAAGTTTCGAAGACGAACAAATCGCGGCGTACATGAATGCTCACTTTGTGAACATCAAGGTCGACCGCGAGGAGCGGCCCGACGTCGACGCCGTCTACATGGAGGCCGTGCAGGCGGCCACGGGGCAGGGCGGATGGCCCATGACCGTGTTTCTCACGCCGGATGCGGAGCCCTTCTATTTCGGGACGTATTTTCCGCCCGCGCCCCGGCACGGGATGCCGTCGTTCCGGCAGGTGCTGGAGGGGGTGCGCGGGGCCTGGGCCGACCGTCGGGGCGAGGTCGCCGAGGTCGCGGGGAAGATCGTGCGGGATCTCGCCGAGCGGGAGATGAGCTTCGGGAGCGGCGAGGTGCCCGGCGAGGAGGACCTGGCCGGTGCGCTGCTCGGGCTCACCCGGGAGTACGACGCCTCGCGCGGCGGCTTCGGGGGCGCGCCCAAGTTCCCGCCGTCCATGGTGATCGAGTTCCTGCTGCGGCACCACGCGCGGACCGGTTCCGAGGGCGCTCTCCAGATGGCGCAGGACACCTGTGAGCGGATGGCGCGGGGCGGGATCTACGACCAGCTGGGTGGGGGGTTCGCGCGGTACTCCGTGGATCGCGAGTGGGTTGTGCCCCATTTCGAGAAGATGTTGTACGACAATGCGCTTTTGTGCAGGGTGTATGCGCATCTCTGGCGCACCACCGGCTCCGAGCTCGCCCGTCGCGTCGCCCTGGAGACCGCCGACTTCATGGTGGGCGAACTCCGCACGAACGAAGGCGGGTTCGCCTCCGCGCTCGACGCCGACAGTGACGACGGCACGGGCAAGCACGTCGAGGGTGCGTACTACGTGTGGACCCCGCGGCAGCTGCGCGAGGTGCTCGGCGCGGAGGACGGCGAACTCGCCGCCCGGTACTTCGGGGTGACGGAGGAGGGGACCTTCGAAGAGGGCTCCTCCGTGCTGCAACTGCCGCAGCAGGACGAGTTGTTCGATGCGGAGAAGACGGCCGGCATGCGGCGTCGGCTGCTCGCCGCGCGGGCCGAGCGGCCCGCTCCCGGGCGCGACGACAAGATCGTCGCCGCCTGGAACGGGCTCGCCGTCGCCGCCCTCGCGGAGACCGGCGCCTACTTCGACCGCCCCGACCTCGTGGACGCCGCGATCGCCGCCGCGGATCTCCTCGTACGGGTGCACATGGACGACCGGGCGCGACTGTCCCGTACCAGCAAGGGCGGGCAGGCCGGGGCCAACGCGGGGGTGTTGGAGGACTACGCCGACGTCGCCGAGGGGTTCCTCGCGCTGGCCTCCGTCACCGGGGAAGGGGTGTGGCTGGAATTCGCCGGGTTCCTGCTGGATCAGGTGATCACGCAGTTCACCGATCCAGAGTCCGGTGCGCTGTACGACACCGCGGCCGACGCCGAGCGCCTCATCCGCCGGCCCCAGGACCCCACCGACAACGCCACGCCCTCCGGCTGGAGCGCGGCGGCCGGTGCCCTGCTGAGCTATGCCGCCCAGACCGGCGCCGAGCCCCATCGGACCGCCGCCGAAAGGGCGTTGGGCGTCGTGAAGGCGCTCGGGCCGCGCGCTCCCCGTTTCATCGGCTGGGGGCTCGCGGTGGCGGAGGCGCTGCTCGACGGGCCGCGTGAGATCGCGGTCGTGGGGCCGGAGGGGCATCCCCTGACAAAAGCCCTGCACCGGACGGCCCTGCTCGGTACCGCGCCGGGCGCCGTGGTCGCCGTGGGCACTCCGGAGAGTGACGAGCTGCCGCTCCTCGCGGACCGCCCCCTCGTGCAGGGCGAACCCGCCGCGTATGTCTGCCGTAACTTCACTTGTGACGCTCCGACGACCGACCCCGACCGGCTCCGAACGGCTCTGAGCAGCTGAAACGCAGATCATCAGACTGCTCATCAACCGGCTGAAACGCGACCAGTGTTCGAATTGTTCAGCAAATGATCCGACTGTGATGAAACACGCTCTTCACCAGATCAGCCTGTGCGCTTCACAGATCGCCCATAGTCTCGGCACCGTGACGCGGCGGATGTGACACATCGTCGCGACTGGGGGTTTTGGGATCTGGGGGGATCTGTTGCTCACGTCTGTCTTTATTGCTGCCGTTTCACTGGCCCTGTTCTGGATGGCGGCGTTCACGCTCTGGTGGCAGATGCACGCGTGGCGCACGCCCGAGGTGCTGGCGTCCACCCGGTTCAGCAGACCGGACGGCGATGACCGGCTGGCGTTCTCCCTGCTGCTGCCGGCCCGCCACGAACAGGCCGTGCTCGACCACACCATCCAGCGACTGCTGGAATCGAGCCACACCGACTTCGAGATCATCGTCATCGTCGGGCACGACGATCCGGAGACCACCGAGGTCGCCCGGCAGGCCGCGGCGCGCGACGAGCGGGTGCGGGTCGTCGTCGACCACCACGAGAAGAAGAACAAGCCCAAGGCCATGAACACGGCGCTGCCGCACTGCCGCGGCGACGTCGTCGGGGTCTTCGACGCCGAGGACCAGGTCCATCCGGAGCTGCTCGCCCATGTCGACCACGCGTTCCGCACGACGGGTGCGGACGTCGTCCAGGGCGGGGTCCAGCTCATCAACTTCCACTCCAACTGGTACAGCCTGCGCAACTGCCTGGAGTACTTCTTCTGGTTCCGCTCGCGGCTGCACCTGCATGCGCAAAAAGGGTTCATCCCGCTCGGTGGCAACACCGTCTTCGTACGGACGGACGTACTGCGGGAAGCGGACGGCTGGGACCCCGAGTGCCTCGCCGAGGACTGCGACCTGGGGGTGCGGCTCTCCAGCGTCGGCAAGAAGGTCGTCGTCGCCTACGACTCCGACATGGTGACCCGGGAGGAGACCCCGGGCAGCCTGGTGTCGCTGATGAAGCAGCGCACCCGGTGGAACCAGGGCTTCCTGCAGGTCTACCGCAAGAAGGACTGGAAGCAACTGCCCGGCTTCGGACAGCGGTTGCTCGCCCGCTACACGCTGATGACGCCGTATCTGCAGGCCGTCTCCGGGGTGGTCATCCCGCTCAACGTGGCCATCGCGCTCTTCCTCGACGTGCCCGTCGGGATCGCCTTCATCACCTTCCTGCCGGCCGTGACCGCCCTGGTCACCTTCGTCTTCGAGCTCGTCGGACTGCACGACTTCGGCAAGCAGTACGGGCTGCGCGTCCGGTTCGTCCACTACCTGAAGCTCGTGGTCGGTGGCCCCTTCTATCAGGTGCTCCTCGCCGGTGCGGCCGTCCGTGCCGTATGGCGTGAGCAAAGGGGCCGCAACGACTGGGAGTTGACCAGTCATGTCGGCGCGCACCTCACCGAGGCCGAAGCGACCCACTAGGACCTGAGGCCACCCGCCGGGCGTCCCCGCCGGCGGGCAGGACTTGGTTCCGTACGCCTTGGTTCCGCATGCCCCGGTTCCGCAGGCCTTGGTGCCGCAGTCCTTGGGCCCGAACATCCCGAACGTACCGAAAGTCCCGAGAGGACCATCCCGCGTGACCTCGACACTTCCCGCGGTGACCACGTCCACGGTCCCCGCGACGCGACCCGCCGCGCCCGACATCGTCCACGATCACCCGCCGCTCCAGCGGCTGCGCACCTCGCGCGCCGACCTGCTGCTGTGTGGCGCCCTGCTGCTGGCGATCATCGTCGTGCAGGGCTGGAACATCACCGACTACCCGACACTCAGCGACGACGAGGGCACCTATCTCGCCCAGGCGTGGGCCGTGCAGCAGGGCAAGGGCCTCGCGCACTACACGTACTGGTACGACCACCCGCCCCTGGGCTGGATCCAGATAGCCGCCCTGACCTGGATCCCCGCCCACATCAGCCCCTCGCTGATGACGGTCGGCTCGATGCGCGTCGCGATGCTCGCGGTCAGTGCCGCCAGCGCGGTCCTGCTGTACGTCCTCGCGCGCCGTCTCTCGCTGCCGCGCTGGGCCGCGGGCCTCGCGATGGTGCTCTTCGGGCTCTCCCCGCTGTCGGTGGTGCTCCAGCGCGAGATCTTCCTCGACAACATCGCGGTGATGTGGACGCTGCTCGCGTTCTGCCTCGCCGCGTCCCCGAGCCGCCACCTCTGGCACCACTTCGGGGCGGGCATCGCGGCCGCGGCCGCCGTGCTCACCAAGGAGACGATGCTCGTCGTCCTGCCCGCGCTCCTGGTCACCATGTGGCGCCACGGCCACCGCGACACCCGCAAGTTCGCGCTCACCGGAGCCATCACCGCCTGCGTCCTGATCGGCCTCGCGTACCCGCTGTTCGCCCTGCTCAAGGGCGAGCTGTTCCCGGGCGCGGGCCATGTCTCGCTCTGGGACGGCATCACGTACCAAATGAGCCGCCCCGGCTCCGGCTTCATCCTCGACCCCGGCTCCGGCTCGTACGGTGTGCTGCACTCCTGGCTCTACTACGACCGGGTGCTGATCATCGGAGGCCTCGCCGGAGCGCTGCTGCTCCTGGCCACCTGGCGCTGGTCCGTCACCGCCCGCGCCCTCGCCGGACCCGCCCTCACGGTGGCGATCCTCGCCCTGGTGGCGCTGCGCCCGAGCGGCTATCTGCCCGCGATGTACATCATCCAGGCGCTGCCGTTCCTCGCGCTGGTCCTCGCCGGAGGCGCCGCCAGCCTCGCCCATCTGGTGCTGCGCAGGTGGCGGAGCGACGAGGAGAAGCCGTACGTCACCTGGGGACGGCGGGTGACGGCGGCCGCGCTCGTGGCGGTCGCCGCGCTCTATGTGCTGCCGCACTGGTACGACGGCGACCACACCGCCGTGACCGCCGACGCCAACGCCCCCTACCGGGCGGCGGCGACCTGGCTGAAGACCGAGGTCCAGGATCCGGCGGACACCCGGGTCCTGGTCGACGACGCCCTCTGGCTCGACCTGGTCCACGACGGCTACCGGCCCGGGCTCGGCGTCATCTGGTTCTACAAGGCGGACCTCGACCCCGCGGTGACCAAGACGATGCCGCGCGGCTGGAAGGACATCGACTACGTCGTCGCCTCTCCGACGGTGCGGCGTGACGCGGTCGACCTGCCCAACGTCAAGGCGGCCATCGAGCATTCGACGCCGGTCGCCACCTTCGGCAAGGGCGCCGACCGGATCGAGATCCGGCAGATCGACGAGAGCACGGGAAACACCATGACCACGACGACGTCCGGGGGCAGTCGATGAGCAGCTTCGAGAGCACCGTCCCCGGGGAGCTCGGCGATCCCGCCGTACGGGCGGTCGAGGTGCCCGAACCGGGCGCCGTCACCATCGTCGTACCGACCTTCAACGAGTCCGCGAACATCCGCGAACTCCTGCGCCAGATCACCGAGTCGGTGCCCGCCCGGCTGCCCTGCGAGGTCGTCTTCGTGGACGACTCCACGGACGACACCCCCGAGGTGATCTCCCGGGAGGCGCGGGACTGCCCGTTCCCGGTGACCGTGCTGCACCGCGAGGAAGCCGTGGGCGGGCTCGGCGGCGCCGTCGTCGAGGGGCTGAAGGCGGCGAGCTCCGACTGGATCGTCGTCATGGACGGCGATCTCCAGCATCCGCCGTCCCTGATACCGGAGTTGGTGGCCTCGGGGGAGCGGTCCGCCGCCGGGCTCGTCGTCGCCAGTCGGTACATCAAGGGCGGCAGCCGCGAGGGCCTCGCGGGCGGTTACCGCATCGCCGTCTCGCGCGGCGCGACCTGGCTGACCAAGACGCTCTTCCCGCGCCGACTGCGCGGTATCAGCGATCCGATGAGCGGCTTCTTCGCGATCCGCCGCAGCGCGGTCACCGCCGAGATCCTGCAGCCGCTCGGCTACAAGATCCTCCTCGAACTCGCCGTCCGCAGCCGCCCCCGCGAGGTCACCGAGGTGCCCTTCGTCTTCCAGGACCGGTTCGCGGGCGAGTCCAAGTCGACCGCGCAGGAGGGCTTCCGGTTCCTGCGTCACCTCGTCGGGCTGCGCACCGCCTCGCCGGTCGCCCGGATGGTCGTCTTCGGCCTGATCGGCGCCACCGGCTTCCTGCCGAACCTGATCGGCCTGTACGCGCTCACCGCCGCCGGCATGCACTACGTACCGGCCGAGATCCTCGCCAACCAGTTGGGCGTCGCCTGGAACTTCCTGCTCATCGAGCATCTGCTGTTCCGCGAGCGCCGAAAGCATCGCAGTTGGTGGGACCGGGTGGGCCGGTTCGCGCTGCTCGCCAACGCCGACCTGGTGCTGCGCATCCCGCTGATCGCCCTGTTCGTCGGCCACTTCGGGATGGGCGCCCTGTCCGCCACCGCGCTGGCCCTGGTGATGACGTTCGTCCTGCGCTTCGTGGGCACCGAGGCGCTGGTCTATCTGCCGCGCCGCAGCAGTGGGACCCCGGGCGGGAGTCACACAAAAAGGAGAGCCGCGTGAAACATCTCGCACGACCCAGACGGAGAACCTCACTGCTGGCCGTGGCGGGCCTGGCCGCCGGGCTGCTGCTCGTCTCGCCCCAGCCCGCCTCCGCCGCCAACCTCGTCACCAACCCGGGTTTCGAGACCGACGGCACGGACGGCATGCCGTACTGCTGGGAGAAGTCCGGCTGGGGCGACAACGACTTCACCTTCTCCACCGTCGCCGATTCCCACTCCGGCTCCAAGGCCATGAAGGTCACGCTGACCCGGCGCGTCGACGGCGACCGCAAGGCCCTGATCACGGAGTCCGCGACCTGCGCGCCGGTGGTCACCGCGGGCAAGCAGTACGACCTCGGGCTCTGGTACAAGACGACGACGCCCGACGCCGCGATCACGCTCTTCCGGCACGACACCACGGCGGGCTGGCAGTACTGGACGGACCTCAAGACGCTGGACATGGCGGCGGGCTGGACGCAGGCGAGCGTCCGTACGCCCGCCGTTCCGGCCGGTACCGACCGCATCACCTGGGGCGTCTCGGTGTACGGCACCGGCTCGGCGACCACCGACGACTACACGATGGAACAGGTCTCCGACCCGATCCCGCCGGCCACCTGCACCGCCACCGCCGACGAGTGCGCCAACGGCCGCTGGGACGTGCTGCCCACGCAGAACCCGGTGCGCTCCATGCACTCCGTCGTCCTCAACAACGGCAAGGTGCTGCTGATCGCCGGGTCCGGCAACAGCGAGGAGAACTTCGACGCGGGCACGTTCACCAGCGCGGTCTACGACCCGGCGAACGGGACGTACAAGGTGATCCCCACGCCGAAGGACATGTTCTGCTCGGGTCACGTCCAGCTCGCCGACGGGCGGGTGCTGGTGATGAGCGGCAACAAGGCGTTCCCGGTCGCGGGCGGGCACGGCTACGAGGGGTACAAGGACTCGTACATCTTCGACCCGGTCACCGAGACGTACAGCAAGACGAACGACCTGAACGACGGCCACTGGTACCCGTCGGCCACCGAGCTCGGCAACGGTGACGTCATCTCGTTCGGCGGACTGCGCGAGGACTCCACCGGCTCGGTGACGGCCGAGCGCTGGTCGGCGGCGCAGCAGCAGTGGCTGCCGTTCACGCAGGTCAACCAGACCTGGTCGTACTGGGGTCTGTACCCGTCGATGATCCTGATGCAGGACGGGCGGCTCTTCTACTCGGGCAGCCACGTCTTCGGCAACGGCACGCCCGGCACGGGCTCGGCGATCTACGACTACGACGCGAACACCGTCACGGCGATCCCCGGGCTCCAGGACAAGGACGAGCGCGACCAGTCCGCGAGCGTGCTGCTGCCCCCGGCCCAGGACCAGAAGGTGCTGACGATCGGCGGCGGCAACATCGACTCCAACCCGGAGGCGAACCGGCTCACCGACATCATCGACCTGAAGGCCGCGAACCCGGCGTACACCGTCGGCCCGCAGATCCCGCAGGGCACGGTCGACCTCGGCAACGGCAAGGTCGCCGAGACCGGCAACCAGGGCAAGATGTACGTCTCCGCCGTCCTCCTGCCGGACGGCAAGGTGCTGGAGACGGGCGGTGGCCTGCACAACCGCGCCAACCCGGTGTTCGAGGCGTCGATGTTCGACCCGGCGACCTCCACCTTCGACCCGGTGGCCGCCGACCCCGAGGCGCGCGGCTACCACTCCTCCGCGTTCCTGCTGCCCGACGGCCGGGTGATGGCCACCGGCGACAACCCGGGCAACGGCACCTGGAACCACAACGTGTCCATCTACACCCCGCCCTACCTCCTCAAGGGCACCCGTCCGACGATCACCTCGGTGATCGACAACGAGTGGGTGTACGGGGACACGCAGCGCATCACGGTCGACCGGCCCGTCGTGAAGGCCGAGCTGATCCGCCCGGCCGCGGTGACGCACTCCTCCGACCCGAACCAGCGTTTCGTGGATCTGCCCCTGTCGGTGGACGGCAACAACGTCGACCTGAACGTGACGAGCAACCCCAACATGGCCCCGCCCGGTTGGTACATGCTCTTCGCGGTCGACGCCAACGGGGTGCCCTCGGTCGCCAAGTGGGTGCACCTCCAGGGCCCCGCCGCCCTGGCCACGGACACCGCCTCGGCGCACGTCCACTCCTTCGCCGACTCCCTCGAGGGCACGGTCACCAAGGGCGGCAAGAAGCGGACCTCGCAGAAGGTCAGCACCACGATCTCCGGCTGCGACCGGCACTACGGCACGATCAACGTCTGTGTGCCGACCGTCTTCCCGGACGGCGTCAAGAAGACGACGGCCTCGCGCTGCGCGTGGCTGAAGACGAACGACTACGGCCGCCTGAAGGTCAACGGCAAGGACGACCCGCTGGGTCTCGACCCGAACAAGGACGGGGTGGCCTGTGGGAAGGGTGATGTGAGGAAGATGCGCTAGCTTCGACGGCCCGGCAAGATTCACCTCGCATGCGACGGACGGGGAAGGCCAACTGGCCTTCCCCGTCCGTCGCATGCACCCGTAACCCGGCGCCAAGCCCGCCGAACGGGCGAAAAGTGCCGCAGCCGCGCCAGGCGCCCGTGCCCCGAAGCGGTGGCTCCCCTAGGGTTCCCGTGCTCTTTCGTCATCTTTTGGTCTGAAACATCCGACGCCATTCGTCCGGATCTAGGGGCCTTCACGTGCATGCGGTGCGCGGCATGAAGGAAAGGAATCTCATGATCGGCCACCAAGGGGACCGGGAACGACAAGCGGGACCGCTCTTCGAGTGGGGGATCAGCAGACTGCTTTTGCTGATGCTGGTGTTCGGCCTGATCCCCATGCCGGTCGTGGACGGGAACGACGGCGAAATCGCCATCTACCAGGGGTGGCTGCACACCTTTCAGTCCTGGAACTACCCGGTAGGAGACGCCACCTGGCAGTACCCTCCGGGCATGTCTCTGGCGATCCTGGCGCCCGCGCTGCTGCCGGTGGTCACCTACAGGCAGGCTTTCTCCCTGGTCGCCTTCCTGGTCGACGCCGCCGTGTTCGCCGCGCTGGTGCGCACCGGCCGTCGGTCCGGGCGCAGCATGATGGGCGCGTGGGTCTGGACGCTCGGTATCCCACTGCTCGGGTCGATGCCCTACGCGCGCCTGGACATCACGGTCACGGGCATCTGCGTGGCCGCTCTGCTCTGGCTGCCCACCCGTGCTGGAGTCGGGGGCGCCCTGGCCGGTGTCGGGGCAACCATGAAGCTTTGGCCCGTGCTTGTGCTGCTGGGGATCGGGTCAAAAGACGCCGCGCGCACGGCCTGGAAGCGCGCCCTGGGAGTCGCGGCCGCTCTCTCCCTGGCGCTCGGCGCCGTCCTGCCCGGGGCGTGGTCCTTCCTCTCCGGGCAGCGGGACCGCGGTCTCCAGATCGAGTCGTTCGGCGCGCTGCCCTTTCACGTGGCACGCCACTTCGGCTGGCCGGGACAGGTACAACTGTCCTATGGCGCAATGCAGTTCACGGGTCCGTACGTGGAAATCACTGCCCACGCATTCCTGGTCATGAACGTCCTGGGGCTTGCCTGGCTGGTGTGGTTGAGGTTGCGGCTTCCGGCGAGCTTCTTCACCGGCGCTGCTCCCTCCGTCCTGGGCCTTGCGGCTGTGTTGCTCTGCATCTTCACCAGCCGGGTGTTCAGCCCCCAGTTCATGATCTGGGCCGTCGGGCTCGCCGCCGTCGGCACCAGCTGGCGCACCTCCGGGATTCGGGTTCCGGCCCGCATGATCCTCGCGGCGTGCGGATTCACCTTGGTCCTCTACCCGTTCACCTACTGGAACCTCATCAACGGCACCTGGTCGGCCGTCGTCACCCTGGCCGTCCGCGACGCGCTGCTGGTAGCCGCCGCGGTGCTCGTCCTGCGCCGGCTCCGCACCGCGGCTACCGCGGCTGCCGGTACTGAGCCGGTTCAGGCAGGTGGGCTGGTACCACGGCCACATGCGGCGGACGAGGCGGTGGCCACGGGCTGAAGTCCACTGCCGATGTCGTCCCACCTCCCGGGCCTCATACCGCCAACATGTCGCCGACCAGGCAGGACAAGATCAGAGGACCGGACGAAGCACTGCTAGGCCCGGCTCGGGAACTCGGTCAGGGCGCGTTCCACGATGGCCTCCAGGCTGTCGTGGTGCGCGCCCTTCCAGTAGGCGCGCCCGCACTCCTCGCACTGCGCGAACACGTCGTAGGACCGCTCGGTGCCGCCCTCCAACTGGTCCACGACCTGCTCCTTGGCGGCCTCCTTGAGCAGGCCGTTGCAGGCGGTGCAGCGCGTCCAGGGCCGCAGCTCGGGTGCGAACCGGCCCAGCACGTCACGGAGTTGGTCATCGGGCCGGGTGCTGTAGATGAACGCCCCCGCCCACAGCTCGCGGCGGCGCAGCAGCCCCCGGTCGCGGCTGAGCATCACGCGCCGCTCGGCGGCGGAGCGCGCGGCGAGGGCCGGGTCGCCGATGTCCGTCGACTCGTACGCCGCGTCGACCCCGAGGAGGCGCAGCCGGCGCGCGAGGGTGCCGAGGTGGACGTCGAGGAGGAAGCGCAGCGGGGCGCCGGGAACCCGCTGCGGGCGCTCGACCGCCCGTACGTCGACGCTCTCGCCGGCCCCCGGGAGGTGCGAGACGGGCACCTCGCGGCCGTCCACGACGAGGGCGCCGACCTCGGTCAGCGGGACGCCGAGCGACTCGACGACATGCCCGAGGGTGGAGGAGCCGTCGGTGGCGACCGCCGTGGCTCCCGAACGACGCCTGTGCGGTACGAACATCCCCAGCTCGGGGGCGAAGGCGACATGGATCTCCGGTCCGTTCACCCGGTCAGGATGTCATGATCCCTTCGAGACCGGCAGGGAGTTTGTAGGTCGCCACGGCGGGACTCACAGGTCCCGGTAGACGTCCCGGCGATGGGCGACGGTGAGGACCCACACGACGAGTTGACCGTCCTCGACCGTGTACACCGCGCGGTAGTCGCCGACCCGGAGTCGCCAGCGCGCGCTGTGCCCCTGGAGGGCCTTGATGTCGAGCGATGGGGTGTCGTTCGCGTCCAAGGCCTTCTGAAGCTCGGTGAGCCGGTGGAGGATCCGCAGGGCATCCGGGCGGGGGATCTTGAGCATGTCCCGCTGCGCGTGCGGCGTGAATCGTGTGACGTACCCCATCGCGGTCAGGCGTTGTGGGAGCGGAGTAGGGCAGCCATCTCTTCGAGCGAGACGGATCCTTCAAGGCCCTCGGACTCTGCCTCGTCGGCCAGCCGGTTGAGCCAGGCGTCCTCGGTCCGCTCCGCGAGCTCACGCAGGCGCTGGTACTCGTCGATGTCGATCACTACGGCTTCCTGCTTGCCTCGCCGCGTGATGATGGTGGGGGTCTCGCCCCGGTGAGCGCGGTCTATGACGTCCGCCAGGTGCTTGCGAACGTCGGCCATGGGGGCAATCACGGGATCGCTCATGTAACAAATGTAGCAGGTGTACATGTGACCGGCCGGGCGCGGTCTCAGGCGTTCTGGACCGGCAGGCCTTTTTCGAGGACGTCCAAGGCGCGGTCGACGAGGTCCACGAGGTCTCCCTCGTTGCCGTTCTCGGCCCAGTACAGGGAGGTTTCCATGAGGCCTCCGATGAAGGACATCGCGTAGACCCGGACCTCCAGGCTGTCGGGGTCGCGGCCGGTGCGTTCGGCGAGGATCTCGCAGAGCATGCGGCCGGTGACCGACATGCTCTCCATCATCCGGGAGCGCACGGCGGGCACCTCCACCATCAGCCGACTCCGCACCAAGGACTCCTCGGGGTTCTTGGCGACCCCGAGTCTGATGGCCTTGCGGATCACGTACCGGATGGAGTCCGGCCACGACTCGTCGGCGGGCCGGGCACGCAGTTCCGCCTTGATGAACGGGTCGTCCTCGTCGGTGAGGACGATGTCCTCCTTGGTGGGGAAGTAGCGGAACACCGTGGACGGGGAGACCTCGGCCGCCTCCGCGATCTGCTCGATGGTCGTCGCGTCGTACCCCTGCTCCCGGATCAGCCGGTACGTCGCGTCGCGGATCGCGATACGGGTCTTGAGCTTCTTCCGTTCGCGGAGCCCCATCTGGGGCTCCGCGTCCGGCGTGGAGCTGTGTGCGGAGGCGGCCATGGTGGTCATTGTCGGGCATCTGCCGGGGTGACGGCCATGTCGGGGTCGGTGTCCGGTGTGTTCGTCGCCGGTTCGGGGTTTTGCAGCAGGGCCGCCGCGAGCAGCGCGGTGACCAGCGCTGCGATACCGCTGACCAGCAGCGCCAGGTCCATGCCGTGGATGTACGAGGAATTCGCGGAGGCCGCGAGCGCCCGGTCGCCGAGCTGCGCGGCCACCACATGGGCGCCGACCACGGAGTCGGACGCGGTCCCTGCGGCGGCGCCCGGCAGGCCCGCCGTGTCGAGGCGGTCGGCGTACGTGCTCGCCAGCAGCGAGCCGAGCAGGGCGATGCCGATCGCGCCACCCACCTGGCGCACCGTCATCAGGAGACCGGCGCCGCTGCCGGCCCGGTCGCGCGGTAGCGCGCCGATGCCGGCGTCCATCGCGGGGACCACCGCGAAGCCGAAGCCGAGTCCGGCGATCGACAGCCACAGCGCGGTGAACCCGTACCCGTCGGCGACCGTCGTACGGCTGCCGAGGAAAGCGGCGAAGGAGAGGACGACGAGCCCGGCGCTGATGACCCCGCGCGGCCCGAACTTCTCGACGACGGGGCCCGCCGCCCGGGAGGCGACCAGCAGACCGCCCATCATCGGCAGCATGCGCACCCCGGTGGCGAGTGCGTCGTGCCCGAGCACCGCCTGCAGATACTGCGGCAGCACGAACAGCAGGCCGGACAGCACGAACATGACGAGCGTGGCGGCGAGCGTGTTGAGGAGGAAGGCCCGCTGGGCGAGCAGGGTGAGGTCCAGCATGGGGCGCGGGCTGCGGCGTTCGCGCAGGACGAGCAGGGTGACCAGGACGGCGGAGAGGGCGAAGAAGGCCAGGATCAGCGGGTCGCCCCAGCCGCGGTGCGGGGCCTCGATGATCGCGTAGATGAGGATGCTGAGCCCGGCCGCAGTGAGCGCCGTGGAGAGAGCGTCGACCTTGGGGGAGGCCGGGTCGCGGGTCTCGGGGAGCAGGAGGACGCAGGCGGTGATGCCGATGAGCGCCATCGGCACGTTGACCAGGAAGACCGAGCCCCACCAGAAGTGGTCGAGCAGCCAGCCGCCGATGATCGGGCCGAGCGGCACGCCGAGCGCGGAGGCCGCCGAGACCGCGCCGACCGCCCTGGTGCGCTCGTCGGGTGCGAAGAGGGAGGGGAGCACGGCGAGCGCGAGCGGCATCACGAGCGCGCCGCCGATGCCCATCAGCCCGCGGGCCACGATCACCGGGGTCACGTCGTGGACGAGCGTGCCGACCAGTGAGCCCGCGAGGAAGATCCCGAGGCCGACGATCAGCATCCTGCGGCGCCCGAAACGGTCACCGAGCAGGCCCGCGGGGAGCATCAGCGAGGCGAAGACGACGACGTACGCGTCCGCCATCCACTGCTGCTGACCGGTGGACGCGCCCAGGTCCCGGGCCATCGTCGGCAGTGCGACGTTGAGGATCGTCATGTCGAAACCGATCACGAGCATGCTCGCGACCAGGGCCCCGAGGGCCCACCAGCGGCGGGGGTCGCGCTGCGCGTCTTCGTCTTGTTCGCTCTGAGTGGGAGTCACCATGAAATGAGAGTAGCTCTCAAAAGATGGTTGGCGTCAATGGGGAGGTACTTTCAAGGCGCGGCAAAGGGCCGCGGCTCGTAAGCCGCGGCCCTTGGGAGGAGCTGGTGGGAAGGGGTTATCCGTGCTGGTAGGCCACCAGTGAGATGCCCACGTAGTGCACGACGAACGCCGCGAGGGTGAGGGAGTGGAAGACCTCGTGGAAGCCGAACCAGCTGGGTGAGGGGTTGGGGCGCTTGATCCCGTAGATCACACCGCCCGCGCTGTAGAGCAGTCCGCCGACGATCACCAGGACCAGCACGGCGATGCCGCCCGTGCGCATGAAGTCCGGGAGGAAGAAGACGGCCGCCCAGCCCATCGCTATGTAGCAGGGGGTGTAGAGCCAGCGAGGGGCGCCGACCCAGAACACCCGGAAGATGATCCCCGCCGCCGCGGCGGCCCAGATGCTCCACAGGAGCCACTGCCCCTTGGCGCCGGGGAGCAGCAGCATCGTCAGCGGTGTGTAGGTGCCGGCGATGATCAGGAAGATGTTGGCGTGGTCGAGTCTGCGCAGCACGCCGTCCATCCGCGGGCTCCAGTTGCCGCGGTGGTAGAGCGCGCTCACTCCGAACAGGAGGCAGGCCGTCAGCACGAAGATCCCGCAGGCGATGCGGGCCCGCGTGGAACTGGCCAGAGCGGTGAGGACCAGACCGGAGATCAGGACGGCCGGGAACATGCCGAGGTGCAGCCAGCCGCGGAGCTTGGGCTTGACCGGATGCGACGGGGAGAGCGCTGCGGGACTGCGGCCTGCGGCCGGCGAGTCCGTGGGCGCGTCGGGGACGGGCGCAGTCATAGGCGGAATCCTACCTACGGAACCGTAAGTTACGTGTCAGTACGGCGCACTGAACAGCCAAGAGTGGCCATGTTCTCACGAGCGTGGCGTAAGGCGGCGTCCACGCAAAAGAACCTTCAGCTGAACCCAACGTGTACGCAAAGAATCGCGGATACACGTGGCGATGGTCACTCCGCTCACGTGTGAGGCCCTCTGGACATATGGGCGAACCCGTCGGATGATCAAATGAGTGCGGTCGGCACCGGATGAGCGCCATGGGTATCCACACCCCCGAAGCATCCGGGTCGCAGCCCCCACGGGGCCTCAACAAAAACCCCTCATCTAGGAGCAATCGTGGCGCGCGACATCGCGGCTCCCTCCACCGTCCCCACCCAGCACAAGGAACTGATCTCGTGGGTCAACGAGATCGCAGAACTGACCCAGCCGGACAACGTGGTCTGGTGTGACGGATCCGAGGCCGAGTACGAGCGCCTGTGCGAGGAGCTCGTTCACAAGGGCACCTTCAAGAAGCTTGATCCGATCAAGCGCCCGCATTCCTACTACGCCGCTTCCGACCCGACCGATGTCGCGCGGGTCGAGGACCGGACGTTCATCTGCTCCGAGAAGGAGGAGGACGCGGGCCCGACCAACCACTGGAAGGCGCCCGCCGAGATGCGGGAGATATTCGCGGGGGAGGAGGGCATCTTCCGCGGCTCGATGAAGGGCCGGACGATGTACGTCGTCCCGTTCTGCATGGGCCCGCTGGGATCCGACCTCTCCGCGATCGGCGTCGAGATCACCGACTCCGCCTACGTCGCCGTGTCCATGCGCACCATGACCCGCATGGGACAGCCCGTCCTCGACGAGCTCGGCACCGACGGCTTCTTCGTGCGTGCTGTGCACACGCTCGGAGCGCCGCTGGCCGAGGGCGAGGCGGACGTGCCGTGGCCGTGCAACTCCACCAAGTACATCTCGCACTTCCCCGAGTCCCGCGAGATCTGGTCGTACGGATCGGGCTACGGCGGCAACGCGCTGCTCGGCAAGAAGTGCTACGCCCTGCGTATCGCGTCCGTCATGGCGCGTGACGAGGGCTGGCTCGCCGAGCACATGCTCATCCTGAAGCTGACCCCGCCGCAGGGCGAGTCCAAGTACGTCGCCGCCGCCTTCCCGAGCGCCTGCGGCAAGACCAACCTCGCCATGCTGGAGCCCACCGTCTCCGGCTGGACGGTCGAGACGATCGGCGACGACATCGCGTGGATGCGGTTCGGCGAGGACGGCCGGCTGTACGCGATCAACCCCGAGGCCGGTTTCTTCGGCGTCGCGCCCGGCACCGGTGAGCACACCAACGCCAACGCGATGAAGACGCTGTGGGGCAACTCCGTCTTCACCAACGTCGCGCTCACCGACGACAACGACATCTGGTGGGAGGGCATGACGGAGGAGACTCCGGCCCACCTGACCGACTGGAAGGGCAACGACTGGACGCCGGAGTCCGGTACGCCCGCCGCCCACCCCAACGCCCGCTTCACCGTCCCCGCCTCGCAGTGCCCGATCATCGCGCCCGAGTGGGAGGACCCCAAGGGCGTGCCGATCTCGGCGATCCTCTTCGGCGGACGCCGCGCCACCGCCGTACCGCTGGTGACGGAGTCCTTCGACTGGAACCACGGCGTCTTCCTCGGTGCCAACGTGGCCTCCGAGAAGACCGCCGCCGCCGAGGGCAAGGTCGGCGAGCTGCGCCGCGACCCCTTCGCCATGCTGCCGTTCTGCGGCTACAACATGGGCGACTACATGGGGCACTGGGTCGACGTCGCCAAGGACAAGGACCAGGCGAAGCTTCCGAAGATCTACTACGTGAACTGGTTCCGCAAGAACGACGCGGGCAAGTTCGTGTGGCCTGGCTTCGGTGAGAACAGCCGCGTCCTGAAGTGGATCGTGGACCGCCTCGACGGCCGCGCCGAGGGCGTCGAGACCCCCATCGGCATCCTGCCGGCCAAGGGCGCCCTGGACACCAAGGGACTCGACATCTCCGAGGCCGACCTCGACTTCCTGCTCACCGTCGACAAGGACGTGTGGCGCGAGGAGGCGGCGCTCGTGCCCGAGCACCTCAACACCTTCGGCGAGCACACCCCGAAGGAACTGTGGGACGAGTACCGCGCGCTGGTGCGGCGGCTGGGCTGAGTTCCGAGTGGACGGCGGCCGCGCGGCTGCCGTCCACCCCTGAACTCCGCGGCCGGTCAGACTTGCCCTGACCTGCGACGTCGCCAAGACCGGCCGCGGTGACAGCACCATGAACTGGGCCGGGGGGCCCGCACCGTACAACGGCGTACGGGCGGGCCCCCGGCCCAGTTCTCGGTTCTGATCATCCACCCCCGAAGACCAGTACCGGCTCCGCCGATTGCTCGGCGACCGAAGTCAACTGGCCTGCGGCTGGCATACGTTCGTACTGGGGCCGGCCCCGGCGCACCGTCCAAGCACGGTGGCGATGGTGACCAGCGTATGGACCATCAGGACGGCGGGTGGGCGCAGCCGCACCAACAGGACGATGAGGATCGGCGGCGCCCTGGCGATCCGCCAGCGGACCCGGCCCACATACCCCAACAGCCCGAGCGGTGCCGGCGTCATCGCGACCAGAGGCGCGCGACTTCGACCGTGCGCCGGAAGAGCGCGACGAGCGCCGCCAGGGCTACCGCTGCGATCAAGGTCGCCGAGGTGGGTGAACTCGGAGACCAGGCGCATCAGGCCTGGGTAGGCCGGGAAGAACGCGGCCGAGTTCGCCTGGAATATGTACCAATTCTTGGTGCCACCCGCCGTCGAAGGAAGCGAGCACAACCCAGGGGTGGGCACCGCCGCCGTAGCGCACATCCTTCATGGGGTGGTAGCCGGAGTGGCCGACCAGCCACATGAAGACCGCGAAGGCGACCAGCTTCCGTACCGAGTAGCACCCGACCGCCGGCCCATAGAGCCACACCACCGCATGCTGGCGCAGGCCCGGAGGCGATGACCACGTCGCGGATGCCCATCGTCGCGGTGAATGCCCCGCAGGACCCGACCCGGACGATGTTCTGTACGTCGTACTCAGCGAAGAGTTCTGACGTAGATCGCCATCGACGGCTGCCCCATCCCGGAGCCCTGGACCGAGATCGGCGTCCCTTGTCAAGTCCCGGTGAACCCGTACATCCCGCGCACCTCGCTGTAGCAGGTGGCGTTGTCGAGGAAGGTTTCCGCGCTTCACTTCGCACGCAGCGGATCTCCTGGCAGCGGGACGGTCGGCGCGATCTGGCCGGCGACTGCGCCGATGTGGGTATTTATGCGGCGAAACATAGCAATTGTCAGGAGTCGGCCGCTAATCTTCGAGCGTCAGTCAGCGCACGACGAAGGAAGTCTGGCCATGTCATTCAACTCGGGGGAGCAGCTCAACTTCGGTGGTGAGGTCGCTGTCGTGCTGGAGGACCGCGGTGACGGTGGTTACCTGATCTCCAGCGGCCCGGCGCAGCTGCCGATCGTGGTCCCCGCCCCCACCCTTGAGGACGCGCAGCTCAAGCCCCCCGCGAAGCGGCTGTTCACCCCCACCGCACCGCACCTGCTCTCCGTGGATGACTTCCTCGACGACCCGGACGAGGTGCGCGAGATCGCGCTCAGCGCCAGCTACCACACCGATCTGCAGTACTTCAAAGGCCTGCGCAGCGACCACCGGTTCCTCTGGCCCGGCCTGCGCGAGGAGTTCTCGCGGCTGCTCGGCACTCCGGTCACCGAATGGCTCGGCCACAACGCCAACGGCGTCTTCCAGCAGACCGCGCACGACGACCCGCTGGTCTGGCACCACGACTCGCAGAGCTACGCCGCCGCGATCTACCTGAACCCGAACCCGCCTCCCGGTGCTGGCACCAGCTTCTGGCGCGACAGGACCTACGGCTGCCGGCGTGCGCCCAGCCATCCGAAGGAACAGGCGCGCCTCGGCAGCTCCGAGGCCGTCGAGGCCGCGCGCTCGGTCGTCTACGACCCCTACAACTTGGAGCACGAGGACAACTGGGAGCTGATCGAGTCGGTCTCCGGTCAGTACAACCGGCTGGTGATCTGGGACGCGAAGCTGATGCACTCGGCCACGTCGTACGAGCACTTCGCCGGGGAGCACGGCACCCACCGCCTGGTGCAGCTCTTCTTCTTCGACATCAACGTCTGAGAGGGCGTGGAGCCCGCCGTGGCTCGCGATGTGCCGGTACCAGGGCTCGACAAAGGTGTCCTGGTCCCACGACTCGTCAGGCATCAGGAAGATGGGGGCCGAGACGGCCGCTAGCACCGTGGTGTACACGGTCAGCGCCATCACCGTCGGATCGACCGTGCGCCGGCGTGGGTCCTCGGTGGCTGTGTCGGGCATTGCGGACTCCGTTCAGGTCGCGCTCGATCGCGCCGGGCGGACGGCATCCGGGCGCGACGTTCCGGGCCGGACTGGAGCGCCAACCGCGGCCCCGGCCGGCCCGCCGAACAATATGTCCGAAACATCCGACTCCTGCGGTGAACGCCACGGGGGGTGGGGGACTCGGCGGTTGCTCTTGGTTTGTGGGGGTTGGGTTGTTGGCCGGGGTGCCGACCGAAGGCGATCTGGAAGGCGTTCAGGGGCGCCTTCGTGCGCCGGGAGGCGCCGGGGAGGGTGGGAGCAGTGCTGACAAAGCCGGGGTGCAACAGCACCGCCACCAGTTCGTTGGCGGCGGGGAACTTCCGGGAGTCGTGAAGCCGATGACCGGGAGGCCGCGGGGAAGGTCTGCGGCGTAGCGATCGAACCGAGCTGATGAATCGAGGCCAGTCCTCGGCCGTGTGAAAAAGCGGCATTCATGGGCAATTCACCTATGGTGATGCCATGCGCGGAATCCTGTTGGCCGGAGGCACCGGCTCGCGACTTTGGCCGTTGACCCGCTCGGTGTCGAAGCAACTGCTCCCGGTCTTCGACAAGCCCATGGTCTATTACCCGCTGTCCACACTCGTGATGGCCGGCGTCCGGGAGATCCTGATCGTCACCACCCCCGAAGACCAGTTCCAGTTCCGTCGGCTGCTCGGCGACGGCAGTCAACTGGGCCTGCGGCTGGAATACATGGCACAGGAGCGCCCGGAGGGCATTGCCCATGCTTTCATCCTGGGCGCCGACTTCATCGACGACGAGTCGGTCGCCCTGATTCTGGGCGACAACATCTTCCATGGCAGCGGCCTTGGCACCCGGCTGGCCCACCACGACGATCTGAAGGGCGGCAGGGTGTTCGCCTACCAGGTCGCCGACCCCACGGCCTATGGCGTGGTGGAGTTCGACGAACTGGGCCGGGCGCTGTCCATCGAGGAGAAACCGGCCCGGCCCAGGTCCCGGTACGCCGTGCCCGGACTGTACTTCTACGACAACCACGTCGTGGACATCGCCCGCGGCCTACGGCCCAGCGTCAGGGGTGAGTTGGAGATCACCGACCTCAACCGCGTCTATCTGGAAGCCGGGGCGCTGCACGTCACCCGGCTCGACCGGGGCACCGCGTGGCTCGACACCGGAACCTTCAACTCCATGGTTCAGGCTTCGGAATTCGTCCGGGTGATCGAGGAACGCCAGGGCTTCAAGGTCGGCTGCGTCGAGGAGGCGGTCTGGCGGGCCGGCCTGATCGACGACGACGGGCTCCGGAAACTGGCCCAGCCGCTGCTCAAGAGCGGATACGGCGACTATCTGCTGGGGCTGCTGGAGGACTCCCGATACGTCGTCATGCCCCAAAGGGGCAGCGGATCGCCTCGAGAAGAACTGCTGCGCCTGGGGCCGGGCGCTCCGGTGTAACCATCATCCCAAGACGCCCCGTGCCGCGGCACCCATCCGGTCGACCGGGTCGCCGCCGCCCCTCCCACCCTGCGCAAGGTGTGGGTGGACGGCGGCGACCACCTGGCCACGGCCGTTCTCATGGCCCGCCGACTCACCGGCGAAGCCCCCGTCTCCTGGGGAGACAGCGATCTCTCAGGCGTGTCCCGATCAGCTCCGGTGCTGCGGCATCACCTCCTGGCGGTGCATCAGCACGAAGCCGCCCTCCTGCGCCACCAGGGCGTACCCCGCGCGGCTGCTTTCCATCAAGTGCTGCTGTTCCGCTTCATGGCTGAGCGGCGCGCCCAGCCACCCTCGCGAGCTGTCCGGCGCCCAGACGTCCACCATGATCCACTGGGGGTCGGGGCGGCTGTCGTTCGAGCCGTAGAGGCTGACGCTCGTACGGTTGCTGAGCTGGGGCACCAGATGGTCGGACGTCTGGACCGTGGCACCGTCGGGGATCTTGTCCATCAGGCGGTGGGCGACGGCGACGCGAGGATCGGTCCGCCAGGTGTCCGGCTGGACCAGCTGGAACAGGGCGAAGTTCGGAAGGATCATGAGGGTGATCGCGGCGCAGCCCGCGAGGTAACGGCGCAGGCCGCGCACGCTCGTCCCGCGTCGCACCAGGGCGTCGATGAAGGCCGCGAAGACCATGGGCATCAGGACGAGCGAGTAGTGGAAACCCGTCCCCCAGTGCAGGCCGTTGCTCGACGTGAAGCGCCACACCAGAGTCGGCAGGGCGACCCACAGCAGCGGGGACCGCATCGCCAGGAACATGGTGGGAGCCAGCATGAGGACGAAAGTCGTCACCTTGGTCTGGGGGGTGACGAGACCGATCGTGCCCCGGTGGAGCAGATCCAGCAGGCCGCCTCCACTGCCACCGTCGACTCCAGGTGCTCCAGAACCGCCCTCGACCAGGGACCAATAGGCGAAGGACCCACTCGGGCTGAAGGCCGGCAGAACCACGAACAGCGCCAGCGCCGCTGCGGCCAGACCGGCTGCAACCGTGAACACGCCCAGCCTGCGGTCGCCTCGCCAGGCGATGACGAGACCGATGACGAGAACCGTGAGTCCGAGGTCCTCCTTCACGAGCAGCAGGGGCAGAGCCCAGTACGCCGCGGCGGTCAACCGGTCATTCCCGAGGGCGGTCAGCGAGAACGCCAGGAGCGGCACGGCGAATGCCACTTCGTGGAAGTCGTAGCCGACAGCACTCGCGATTCCCCAGGAGAGGCCGTAGCAGGCACCGATCACCGCGCCGGCCGGGCCGCCCAGGGTCCGGCGTGCCCAGAGAGTCAGCGGGACGACGCTCACGGCGAGAAGCGCGGCCTGCACGACGAGGAGCGTTTCCGCTCCCCGCCACACCCAGTAGAACGGCGCCACGAGCGCGAGGATGGGAGAGAAGTGATCCCCCAGGACGGGAAAGTCCTGGCCCTTCACTTCGGAGACCGGCAAGTGTCCTTCCGCGTATGAGCGGACGACCTGATCGAAGATTCCCAGGTCATAGCTGCTCGTGATCATCCGTTGGTGGAGACGGAGCGACACCGCCGCGTACATCACGAACAGCGCTCCGGCCATGGCCCAGATCCACCATGTGCCGTCGAAGCGGCCGTTGTGCGGCGATGCGGCCAACGCCTTTTTCTCGAGGGTCGATTGCTGCGTCGGGAGCGTTGCGCTTTTGGCGAGGGGTGTTTGCATCGCGAGCCCTTCAGGGAACCGGGAGTGGCGGCCATCAAGATGCCAGCAGCACGCGGTATCCGACCTCGACCAAACTCACGTGTGGTCAGAATCCCCCGAATGGCCGCACACATCCGCCTCACCACGTAGGGCACGGTCTAAAGTCCCGCGGCGGATGTCCCGAAGACACGGAAGTAGTCAGCGGCGAAAAGCCGCGCGGTGGAAGGGAGTAATCACGTGCGACCACTTGGCATCGAAGGAGCCTGGGTGGACACACCCAAGGTTTTCGCGGACAACAGGGGACGATTCCACGAGTGGTTCAAGAGTGAAAGGTTCCACGATTCCATCGGTCAGGGGCTCCAACTCGAGCAGGCCAATTGCTCCCGCTCCGCTCGCGGCACTCTCCGCGGTATCCACTATGCGTCGGTCCCGCCCGGCCAGGCCAAGTACGTCACGTGCGTCAGCGGCGCCGTCCTCGACGTGGTGGTCGACATCCGCACCGGCTCCCCGGATTTCGGGAAATGGGAGGCGGTCCGGCTCGATGACACCACGCACCGCTGCGTCTACCTCTCGGAAGGACTGGGCCACGCCTTCATGGCGCTGGAGGACAACTCCACTGTCGTCTACCTGTGTTCGCAGGGATACGCGCCGCAGCGTGAGTACGGGATCAATCCGCTCGACCCCGCGTTGGCCATCGCCTGGCCCGAGGGCCTCGCGCCGTGTCTTTCGGACAAGGATGCGGCGGCGCCCACGCTGGAGGAAGCCGAGCGGCAGGGTCTGCTGCCTTCCTTCGAGGACTGCACCGCGTATCGCGGAAGTCTCGTGAGCGGCGCATGAGACGGTCGGCCTTCGGCGAAGCCCCGCCCTTGCGGCGGGGCTTCGCGCCGTCGGCAATCACCGGCCGCGATGACAATGCGCTGGAAAGTCGGTACCACGCCGGAATCGGTCTGAGAAAGTGCATTGAGGCCGCACGGGTGATCTTCGCCTATGACACGGACCGAATCGTAATTATTCAATCTCCGGAAGTGAAACTGGGTGTGTCAGTAACCGAAGCCACGTGACACGCATGCGAAAGAAGCGCACCGAGTGCGCGCGCTTGCGGTCTGATGCGTCCAAGTTCCCGAGGAAGGTTCTCTGTGAGCCGTAGAACGATCCGAAGTTCACGCGTGAAGTCCGCCGCTATGGTGTCGGTCGGCGCGCTTGCCGTAGTGCTCAACATCGCCCCGAGCGCGACGGCCATCGCTGACGCGATCCACAGGTCCGGCGCCGGCGCCGGTGAGGTTGCGACGCCTGGCCCGAACGGCGCCGTGAGCGCCCGCGGCGGCAAGGACCGAGGGCCGCAGGGGCCTCGCGGCCACGACGGCCACGACGGCAAGCGGGGTCCGCAGGGTCCGCAGGGTAAGCGGGGTCCGCAGGGCTACCAGGGTGCGCAGGGCTACCAGGGTGCACAGGGCTACCAGGGTGCACAGGGCAACCAGGGTAAGAAGGGTGCGCAGGGCTACCAGGGTGCGCAGGGCAACCAGGGCAACCAGGGCAACCAGGGCTACCAGGGTGCGCAGGGCGACCAGGGCAAGCAGGGCTTCCAGGGCAACCAGGGCTACCAGGGTGCTCAGGGCTACCAGGGTAACCAGGGCAACCAGGGCTTCCAGGGTGACCAGGGCGACCCTGGTAAGCAGGGCTTCCAGGGCTTCCAGGGCAACCAGGGCTACCAGGGTGCTCAGGGCTACCAGGGTAACCAGGGCAACCAGGGCTTCCAGGGTGACCAGGGCGACCCTGGTAAGCAGGGCTTCCAGGGCTTCCAGGGCAACCAGGGCTACCAGGGTGCGCAGGGCAACCAGGGCAACCAGGGCAACCAGGGCAACCAGGGCAACCAGGGCAACCAGGGCTTCCAGGGCAACCAAGGTAACCAGGGACACCAGGGCTACCAGGGCAACCAAGGTAACCAGGGCTACCAGGGCAACCAGGGCTACCAGGGTGCGCAGGGCTTCCAGGGTAAAAACGGCGAAGACAGCAAGTACATCGGCACGTACACCCTGACCGGGACTCCGGGGCTGCAGTCGTCTGTCCAGTGCATTGGCACCGACGTGGCCGTCGGCGGTGGATACAACCAGTTCGGCACCATCGCCATCAACCCCGTTCAGAACCAGCCGACCCCCGGCATCAACGGCAGTGCTGCCACGGGGTGGCAGGCCGCGACCACGGTTGGCGCGCTCACCACGTACGTGGTCTGCCTCCACTAGGTCCCGTGTCAGCGGCGGCGCGGTACCGGCCGTCCGCTGCACCCAGGAATGAGCGACGGTGCCCCCGAGGCCACGGCCTCGCGGGCACCGTCCGCATTTCGCCACCCCCGCGGAATCGAGAAATGCGCCGGTTCGCCATCGGCAGCACCGGTATGAATCCGTGCTGCCTGCCGGGAAGACGGCACGGCTCCGAGCAGCGTGAGTTTCGCGGATACTCAGTGACCAGGAAACCCCAGTGCCGAACGCCGGGCGGGGAGAAAACTCGGAGAGCTATGCGCATCCTTGTGACCGGCGGTGCCGGATTCATCGGTTCGGAATACGTCCGCCGGCAACTGAAATTGGACCCGACAGCGCGGATCACCGTCCTTGACAAACTCACCTACTCGGGGGTCGAGGCCAATCTGGCGCCGGTGGCAGAACACCCGGGCTACACCTTCGTCCGGGGCGACATCTGTGACCCGGACGTGGTCGACCAGGTGATGGCGGGCCAGGACGCGGTGGTCCATTTCGCCGCCGAGTCGCACGTGGACCGGTCGATCGACGGGGCCGGCCCGTTCGTCCGTACCAATGTGATGGGCACGCAGGTGCTCCTCGACGCGGCCCACCGGCACGGCGTCGGCCGCTTCGTCCACGTGTCCACCGACGAGGTGTACGGCTCGATCAGCGAAGGCTCGTGGACCGAGGAGTGGCCACTGGCACCGAACTCCCCGTACTCCGCGTCGAAGGCCGGTTCCGATCTGCTGGCGCTCGCCTACCACCGCACCCACGGCCTGGACGTCGTGGTCACCCGGTGCACCAACAACTACGGGCCGTACCAGTTCCCCGAGAAGGTCATCCCGCTCTTCATCACCCACCTGATCGACGGGAACACGGTCCCCCTGTACGGAGACGGCCGCAACCTGCGCGACTGGCTGCACGTCTCCGACCACTGCCGGGGCATCGACCTGGTCCTGCACGGCGGCAGGGCCGGGGAGGTCTATCACATCGGCGGCGGTACCGAGTTGAGCAACCACAAGCTCACCGGCCTGCTGCTGGACGCGGTCGGCGCGGGCTGGGACCGGGTCGAGTACGTGGCCGACCGCAAGGGCCACGACCTGCGCTACTCGCTGGACGACAGCAAGATCCGCGAGCAACTCGGCTACGTCCCGCAGGTGTCCTTCACGGAGGGCCTGGCCGCCACGGTCGCCTGGTACTGCGCACACCGCTCCTGGTGGGAGCCGCTGAAGGAGAGGACCGAGCCGTCATGACCACGAGCTGGCTGGTGACCGGCGCACACGGGCTCCTCGGCCGGGACGTGGTGGCCGAGCTCGCCGCCGATCCGGACGCCACGGTGACGGGGCTGAGCCGTGACCAGCTCGACATCACCGACCCGGCAGCCGTGTGCGCGGCCGTCACCGGTCACCGGGTGGTCGTCAACTGCGCCGCCTGGACAGACGTCGACGGCGCCGAGCGGTCCGAGACGGCGGCCACCACCGTCAACGGCGCAGGCGTCCGCCACCTCGCACGTGCCTGCGCGGACAGCGGCGCTCTCCTGCTGCACATCTCCACCGACTACGTGTTCCCGGGCGATGTCCGTCGGCCGTACCCCGAGGACGCACCGACGGGGCCTGCCAACGCGTACGGGCGAAGCAAACTGGCAGGGGAGCGGGCAGTCGTCGAGCTGCTGCCGAGCACCGGCTACATCGTGCGCACCGCCTGGCTGTACGGCGCGTACGGCCCCAACTTCGTGGCCACCATGCTCGAACTCGCCGTCCGGCACGAGACCCTGGACGTGGTGGCCGACCAGCATGGCCAGCCGACCTGGTCCCGTGCGCTCGCCCGGCAGCTGGGGGCCCTCGGCTGTGCGGCACTGGCCGGGCGGGCACCGGCAGGCATCTACCACGGCACGGCGGCCGGCCACACGACGTGGTGCGGCCTGGCGCGTGAGACCTTCCGTCTCAGCGGCCTCGATCCCCAGCGGATCCGCCCGATCGGCTCGGAGAAGTTCCCGCGTCCGGCCGCCCGCCCGGCGTTCGGCGTACTCGGTCACGGTAATTGGCTGCGTGCGGGCCTCGTGCCCCTCCCACGGTGGGACGACCAGCTGACCGCGGCCCTGGAGACGCCCGCCTTGGCCGCGCTGGCCGCCGCCGCGCGAACGAGCGGCGGATGTCTGCCGACCTGAACAGGAGCAGCGCCACGATCGAGGTCGGTGGCCCTGAATGCGAAGGCGCCCTGCGGAACCTGACAGTCCCGCAGGGCGCCTCCGCATTCAGGGCCTAGACCAATAGTGGTCCGCCGCACCGCGCGGCGCCCTCCTTCATGGCGATGAGGTTGGCGACCACGTAGGAGATGTTGTTCTGGGCGTGCCACTCGGTCGGGAAGTAGGTGACCAGCCGCGAACGCTGGAACTTGGCCTCGATCTCGGGCACGAAGGTGCGGTACTCGTTGTCCGTGTAGTACCAGAACGAGTTCTCGTTGTAGTAAGCGACGTGAGTCGGGTCCTGGTACGCGCCGCGGCCATCGGAGCTGGGCGTCATGGAGAGGAGCATGCCGCCGGGTGCCAGCAGCCGGTACAGCTCGTTGATCAGCGGCACCTTCGCGGGCACGAGTTCGAGGAAGTCCATCGCCCGCATCAGGCCGACGGAGCCGTCGGGCAGGTCCAGCTTCCCGGGCAGGGCCGCGACGAGGTCGACGCCCTTTCCCGGGTTCCGGTCCACGCCCAGGTAGCCGGGCGGCTTCTGGCGGGCCGCGCCGACAAGATCCAGCGCCAGCAGTCCGCGCCGCTGGGTCCAGGCGAGGGCGTTGGCCTCGATGTACTTGTCGTACAGGACAACCGTCTCCTGCTGGATGTGTGCGTTGATCTCCGGGTCGAGCTGGGTGTTCCCGGAATGGACCCGCTGGAGGTACAGGCAGCGGTTGATGTGGTGGAAGTCGCCGATGTGGAAGAGGCGGCACATCAGGTCCTGGTCGTCCAGGACCGTACGCGTGGCGTCGTATCCGCCGGCCTTCTCGTAGCTCTCCTTGCGGAACGCCCGTACATGGTTGGGCGCGTACCAGATGTAGGAGACGTTGTGAGGCGTCGGCGCCAGGGAGATGACTTGCTGCAGCCTGCGGCCGTCGACGTTCACCTTCTCGTACTGCCAGCCGAATGACTCGTCGAAACGGCTGTCTTCCCGCTTCCCGTCCTCGGTGATCTGCGCGGTGTTGCTGTAGACGAAAACGACCTCGGGATGCGAGTCGAACGCCTTGCCCAGCTCCGCCAGGCACGCCTTCGCCATGAGATCGTCGTGGTCGAGTTCCACGAGGATCTCGCCGCGCGTCAGTTCACAGGCCCTGCGCTTCACCGCTCCGACGCCGCGTAGGTCGTCCGCGATCTCCACACGGACCCTCTCGTCAGGTCGCGCGGGCCGCCAGCGGGCACCGTTGTTGAGCAGGACGATCCACTCCCAGTCCGGACAGGTCTGTGCCTGTAGGGACTCCAGGCACTCATCGAGAAAACGGGGCCGGTGGCTGGGGGTGAAGACAGAAAACCTCGGAGTTGCGGTCGACGTCATCTGGTGCTCCCTGCTTGGCTCGATGTCGGGGATGGGCTGACGGAATCCCGGAACTGTTCCGGTACCTTGGAAAGCAGCGAGGGACTGGCCGCGACGACGCGACGGAACTGGTCCTCGGCCTCGTCGTCACGGCCCCTTTCTGCCAGGATCTGTCCGAGTTGCAGACGGAAGCCCGTGGCCATCTGCGGATTGGCGGCAATGGCACGCTTCAGGATTCCGATGGCTCCGTCGGGATCGCTGTGCCTCAGCAGAATCGCCTCGTTGTAGAGAGCCGACGTGAATTTCGGATCGATCTTCAGTGCCTTGTCGTAGGCCGCACGGGCATCGGCCGTCCTGCCCTCCTGCTGTGCGATGAACCCCAGGTTGTACCAGGCGAAGGTGTTGTGCGGGTCCAGTTCCAGCACCCTGCTGTAGTTATGGGCTGCGCCATTGGAGTCATGGCTCTCCTGCCGCCGAATGCCCTCCTGCAAGAGTTCATTGGCCTGCTTGGTCTTCCGGGCCGCTGACGCGGCCTTGGACTCTGACGGTGCGAGTGACGGCGACTGAAACGCCCAGACGGTCACCCCAGTGGCAACCGCGGCGGTTCCGGCGAGCCCTGCCCACAATGTCGTACGTTTCACTTGGTCACATCTCGTGGAATAGTGAGGGACGGGTGGATGCGGCTGATCTCAGGTGGCCGATAGCGAAAGACCGTGGCGTTGCCAGCGATACCGGATCCGAACCACCGTCATCTACGCCGACGTTACGAGGCCGTTCTTGTGAGCTGCCATGCGGCAGGCGCTTGAGATGTGCAGATCACCCGAATGCACGTATCAAGGAAGTGCTTCGCCGAAACCGATATCGCGAATCTCGTGTTCTCATCGGGTAATTGGGCGGGCTGTCATGCGAAGTCGGCAGCGAGCTGCCCGGCGCGCCGCACGCTGTGGGACGAGTGCCGCGCGGTGGTGCGGCGCCCGGGTCGTGCCGCGCGCGGGCCGATGCCTCGCGGCTGACGCCCACCGCGTACCGAACCATGCCGAACGTAGTCCCGGCACCCATTTCCGGCATCACCTGTGCCCCGACCGGGGAATCGCGGGACACTCGGGGACATCCTCCAACGAACCCCGAAACGAGGTGAGCGGGGTGCGCACACCCGTCAGTGACCCCATGAAGATCGGCCCGTACCGCATCGTGGGGCGGCTGGGCTCCGGCGGGATGGGATGGGTGTATCTCGGCCGTTCGCCGGCCGGGCGCGAGGTCGCGGTGAAGGTGGTGCGGCCCGAGCTCGCGGCGGAGGGCGAGTTCAGGGAGCGTTTCGCGCGCGAGGTGGCGGCCGCGCGGGTGGTGAGCGGCGCGTACACCGCCGCCGTGATCGATGCCGACACCGAGGCCGAACTGCCCTGGCTCGCCACGATGTACGTACCCGGCCCCTCGCTCGCCGAGGCGGTCCGCACCGACGGGCCGCTGCCCGAGTCGCAGGTACGACGGCTCGGCGCGGGCCTGGTCGAAGCGTTACAGGCCATCCACGCCGCCCGCGTGGTGCACCGGGACCTGAAACCGGCGAACGTGCTCCTCGCCTCCGACGGGCCCCGCGTCATCGACTTCGGGATCTCCCGGGTCGACGGCGCCCCCGCGCTGACCCGGGCCGGCGTCGTGGTCGGCACCCCGCCGTTCATGTCGCCCGAGCAGATCAAGGGGGCGCGAGTGGGGCCGCCGAGCGACGTCTTCTCCCTCGGTGGGGTCCTCGTGTACGCCCTCACGGGCCGCCCGCCGCACGGCGGCGGGGAGGCGGTGCGCTACCGGGTCGTCCTCGCTGAGCCCGAACTCGACGGCGTACCGCGGGGAATGCGAGACCTGATCGGGCGCTGCCTTGCCAAGCGGCCCGAGGACCGGCCTCAACTGACCAACTTGCTTGCTGAGTTGCTGGAACAGAACCCCAAGTCGGCCTCCTGGCCGCCGCCCACCGTGGCCCGCAGCATCAAGGCGCGCACCCGCGAACTGGTGGTCCGCCGCGGGGCCGGTACGAGCGTGTCCGTGCCCTCGTGTCTGCTGCTGCACGCCCAGGCGCTGCTGGACGCAGGCCTGACCGACGCGATGGTCGCCGAGGCGGTGGGCCGTGGCGGCGTCTGATCCCTTTCCCGGCCGCGAGTCCGTTCCCGGCCGGGAACGCGACATTCTCGAAGTCGGCGCGCACTGGCGGCGGTTGGTGCAGAGCTGGGTGGCCCGACGGAATTACCACACCGAGACCGACACCGTTTCCGTGTCCCTGCAATTCGATCTCAAGGAAACGGGACGGATGGTCACGGTGCGTTTCATGACCACCAAGAGACTCCTTGTTGCCTTTGCGACGGACGGTCATTATCTGCGCCAGGACCAACTGGCCGTCGCCGCCGCGGCATCGAACGCATGGAATACCGAACAATTGAACCCCATGCTCTCCGTCTGGGACGTACGAGGACCTCGCCCCTGTCTCGCCGGAGTCTGCGATCTGCCGCTGACCTGCCGGATGACACAAACGGATTTCGATGCTCTGGCCAGTGATTGGGTGGAACGGGCGCGGCAGATGTTCACCCGCTGCCATCAGGTCTTCAAGTTGTAGAAGTGAAAACCCGTTGTGTGCCCGAACCCCTTCCGGGCGCACGACGGTTTCCCCCACTATTGGGCGAGTGCCTTTCAGGCCACGGGGGGTTGCCCATGAGGCGTTCGCTGTACGTCATGGGGATTTTGGGATTGCTGGTCGCGTTGGTTCCCGCGGCGACAGCAAGGGCGTCCGACGCCTCATGCGAAACGGACTTCCAAGCGCGCCTGAACTGCTGGTCCCGCTGGATCGGCGAAGGCACCTTCGTGATCACCCTGCACGACGCGCTGCCCTTCGACGGCGCTCAGGAGGACCGCAGGAACATCGAGCGGAGAGTGCTGCCGAGCCGTGCCCACCTCGTGGTCGAGGTGCCGGCGGAGCAGCACACCGGCCCGGGCGGCACGGTCCTGCTGCTGCTCGCGGGGGTCCGCTGGGTGGAGCCGAGCGCCTACATCGACCAGCTGTCGCCCGAGGCCGTGAACGACCTGAAGAACGTAAGTGCCTGTGACTTCAAGAACCGCGGCGACCTGTGCGCCCAGCTCGCCGATCACCCGTTGCGCGGCAGTGACCTGATCAAGGCGGACCCCAGGAGCGACCGCTCCCAGCACGTCTACTCCGTCGTCGCGCCCGCGGACCCGGCCACCAGCACACCCTCCAGGGTCCAGAACTCCTCCGATCAGGCCAAGGACACGAAGTCCAACGGTCCGCTCTTCGACAAGAAGACCACGGCGCTCACCGCCCTCTGCGCCCTGCTCGTCCTGCTCCTCGCCACCTTCCTGGTCCTCGTCCGCCGCTCCTCCCGGGGCCCCGCGACCGCCGCCCCCCACCTCGCCACGCCCGCCGCCACGCCCGCCGCCGAGCCCACCGCACCGGCCCCGCGACCCCGGGTCCCCGACGAGCAGACGACCCGGCTCAGGGCCGCACCCGACTCCCGCCACGAACGCGAGGTCGGCGACCGGAAGGAACCCGTGCGGACCGCTGTCGTCCGCACCGAACTCCACCCCCAGGGCTATGTCGAGCTGGACCACGTCCTGTACCGCGCTGTCTGGGCCGACCCCGGGCGTCCGCCGCCCGTCCCCGGCGGACTCGTCGACGTCACCGACGCGCGCGAACGGGACTCCGACGTCCTGTACGCCTTCCCGACGGCCGCCGGCCGCCACGACCAGCACACGCGGCCCTGAGTTCGCACACCAGGAGAGACGAAAGATGCACAGCGAATACCCGCCCACGCTGCCGGCGGAGTACGCCGACATCGAGTTCGAGAACAACGCGCAGCGCCTGCCGCTGGTGCTCTGTCTGGACACCTCCAGCTCCATGGCGGGGGCGCCCATCCAGACGCTCAACAACGCGCTCATGGAGTGGACCCGGGAACTGCACGACGACGTCAGCCTCAGCTACAGCGTCGAGGTCGCCGTCATCACCTTCGGCGGCCAGGGCGTCGGCGCCTGGCGCGGTCCCCAACTCCTTGACCCGCGCGCCCCGGTGAGCCCCTTCGTGCCCGCCCACCTCTTCCGGCCGCCCCAGCTCACCGCCGCCGGGGTGACGCTGATGACCGAGGCGCTGGAACTGTCGATGCACATCGTCGCCGCCCGCAAAGCCGAGCTGCGCGCCTCCGGATTGCAGTATTACCGGCCGCAGATCTGCCTGGTCACCGACGGACTGCCGACCGACGGCACGGGCCATCTCACCGACTCCTGGCACCGGTTGATCCCTGTCCTCGCCGAGGAACAGCGCGCCCGCCGCTTCCGGCTCTACGCGATAGGCGTCGGCGGCATCACCGACATGGGCGAACAGGTCCTCCAGGCCTTCGCGCCGAAGTTCAACGCCCGCCTCCAGGGCTTCCCCTTCCGTGAGCTGCTGCAGATGATGTCCGCCAGCGCGAACGCCGAGCAGAAGGGCGCGGGCGACGAGGTCTTCGAGAAGATCTTCAGCCAGTTCAAGACCCAGCGCCCGGCCTGGGAATCCTGACCGATGGCGGAGAGGGGCGGGAAGGAGAGGGGCGAGCGGGAGTCGCCCTGGCGCGTCCACGGCATGAGCGTCGAGGGCTATCGGCACCGGCGTCAGGGCTTGCCCTGCCAGGACGCCTGCGCGTACACGGTGTCACCGTCGGTGGTGGTGCTCGCGGTCGCGGACGGCGCGGGCAGCCGGCCGCGCTCCGACGAGGGCTCCCGGCTCGCGGTGGAGTTGGCCGCCGAGCACTTCGGACGGCGAGCGGCCGCGGCGGCGGACAACGGGCCCGCGGCGGCCGTGCGCGAACTGCTCGTGGACGCCTTCCACGACGTCAGCAAGGTGTTCCTGGACACGACTGGCGCGGACGCCCCCGACTTCGCCACCACCCTCACCGTCGTGGTGCTCGCCCCGGACTGGCTGGGCCATCTCACCCTGGGCGACGGCTTCGTCGTCGTACGCGCCGGCACGGAGGACGGTGAGCGGCAGTTCCATCTGCTACCGCAGGCCGCCGAGGCCAGCGAGTACAGCAACGAGACGGTCTTCCTCACCTCGCCGGACGCGGCCCGCTGGGTGCGGACCGGCTGTGTGTCGGACCCCGGGATCGACGGGGTGCTGCTGTCCACCGACGGACTCGCGCAGGCCGCGCTCAACCGCTCCGCTGGCGGCGTGTCGAGCCCGAACGCGTCCTTCGCCGACGCCGTCTTCCGCTCCCTGGACGCTCCGGGACCGGTGTCGGACAACGCGCACGAGGCACTGGCCGCGCTGCTCAGGTCGGACCGGCTGACCGCGCTGAACGCCGACGACAAGACCCTGCTGCGGGCCGTCCGCAAGGGGCGCTCATGAGCGGCCGCACCGTGTTCCTGGACGGCAAGCCCGTCACCCTCGCGGAACTGCCGCTCAAGGGCGGCGGCCAGGCTGCCGTCTTCCCGGTGGTCGGCGACGACGCGATCGTCGTCAAGCTCTACCGCGAACCCCCGGGCCCCGAGCAGGAGCGCCGGCTGACCCGGATGCTGACCATGTCCCCGCTCGCCGCCCGCCCCACCAACGCCTCCCAGCCGCCCGAACTGGCCTGGCCCACGGCCCTCGCCCGCGGCGCGCGCGGGGAGTTCGTCGGCTACGCCATGCGGCGCTTCGGTGAACCCGCGCACATCCAGCTGATCGGCCTGTTCACCCGTGCCCAGCGGCGCAAGCTCTTCCCCGAGCGGGCCGACTGGCGCTTCCTGCTCGGAGTCGCCTGGAACCTCTCGTTCATGACCGCCCGCATGCACCACGACAACCTCGTCATCGGCGACTTCTCCAGCAGCAATGTCGTCGTCGACGCGAACGGCTTCGTCACCTTCCTCGACTGCGACTCCATCGCCTTCACCGACCCGGCGACCGGGGAACTCTTCCCCTGTCTGATGCACACCACCGACTACTCGCCCCCCGAGCGCCAGGCGGGCGGCCCGGCCAGCCGCGCCACCGACGACTTCGCCCTGGCGGTCCTCGTTTACCAGCTCCTGACAGCCGGCAACCACCCCTTCGGAGGCGTCCCGCACGACAGCGCGTCAGAGTCGACCGTCAAGGACAACATCGCCGCCAGTTGCTCCTACGTGGTCCGCCCCGAGCGGGTCGTCATCCCGCGCGGCACCGTCGACCCCTCCGTCCTGCCGCCGGAGCTGCTCACCCTGGCCCGCGCCGCGTTTGGCCCCGGCGTCCTCGCCCCCGCCGCCCGGCCTCCTGCGGAGGCCTGGCTGCGCGCCCTGAACAAGGAGCGCTCCCAGGTGCGGATCTGCCCGAGCCGCCCGCTGCACGCGTACGGTTCCCATCTGACGTCCTGCCCGTGGTGCACCCGGGTGGCGACCACGGGCCACGACGTGTTCAACGGACCCGCGCCGCTGCCGCTGCCGGACCCGCCGACGCAGGAGGAGACGAAGACCAGGTTCTGGCCGTCGGCGCTGAGGGTCGCCCTGGTGATCGCGCTGGTGGTGATCCTGGTGATCATCGCGGGGAACGTGTGACGAGCCCTCCTACGAGCGTCCCCGGTCCTCCAGATAGCGCGTGTGCGACTCCTGGCGCCGGGCCTCGACCTCCCGCAGGGCCGCCGCGAGCCGGTCCGCCTCCTCGTGCAGCAGGGTGAGCTGGCGCTCCAGGTGGCGCTCCGGCGGTTCGGTGCCGGGCGTCAGCCGGGTCCACCACCGGGTCCGTACGAAGGTGTCGACGGCCTCGGGAATGTCCTGCCGTACGGCACGGGACAGCGCGTGCACGCCCTCCGGGTCCTGCGCGAGCACCTCGGCGACCCAGCCGGGATCCAGCAGCGCGGTCAGGAGCTCGGTCAGTTCGGTGAGCCGGCCCGCCGCCGCCGGGGGCAGTTCCACACCGTCCAGATACTCCCGCAGGCGGCCGAAGTCGCCCCGCACCTCCTCCAGTTGGGCCGAGGGATCCGGGAAGTCCGGCAGCGGCGGCCGCTCCGGCGGGGCGATCAGGGCGCCCGCCCCGTACAGCCCCGCGACGACGACCGGCCAGTACGGGCCCGCGACCCCCGCGAAGGTGAGGGCCAGACCGACGAGCCCGCAGGCGCTGCCGGTGAGGTTCTTGCGGGACTCCAGATACCTCAGGGGGTTCTTATTGGTAGCCACGGATCTCCTCGAAGGCGCCGTCGAGCGAACCCTTGCGGGCGTCGAAGAGGCGGCCGCCGGTCAGGTCGGCGATGTGCTGGAGCTCGCCCCGGTCGGAGTCGCCGAACAGGATCGGGAAGACCGGGATCTCCTTCTGCCCGCCCGGCAGCCGACCGTAGAAGCCGTCGAAGTCCTCGGGGTCGGCGCCGCTCGTGTTCTCGCCGTCCGTCATCAGCACGATCGACGTGAACGTGTCGCCGCCCGCGCCCAGATGCTCGTACGCCTTCTCCAGCGACGTGTAGATCGCGGTGTTGCCGGAGGCGCTGAGGGCCTCGGTGTCCTTGCGGATGCCGTCGAGACCGGTCCCTGGGTCCTCGGGCCGCACCACGTGCGTGTGGACGCTCTTGACCTTCGAGCCGAACGGCATCAGCGTCACCTCCTCGCGGTCGCGGAAGTCGCCCGTCAGTCCGGTGAGCGCCTTCTTCAGTCGGTCGAGCCGGCCGCCGCCCATCGAGCCGGAGGTGTCGAGGACGTACACGGTCCGGGAGGGCCGGCGGAGCTTGTTCTCGTAGGAGTCCAGGAGGTGGTCGACGACGGACCGGCTGCCGGGGAAGGGGAGTTCACGCCGGCGACCGGTGTCGAGGCCGGCCGCCGGGGCGGCGGAGGCGACGACCGGGCGGCGCCGCGTCTGCTGAGTGATCTCCCGCTGGACGGCCGGAGCGCGCAGCGCCTCGGTGAGGCGGCGGACACTCTCGCGGGTGTCCTTGCTGGAGGAGGCGAGCGAGGAGAGCGGGTAGTCGGCGGTCACCACGCCGTCGCGCGGGCGGATGACCGTGAGCCCCTTCATGCCCTTGAGGATCGACTCGTAGTTGAGCAGGGCGTCCACGGTGCCGCGCCGCTCGTACGCCGTCGCCAGCCAGCCCGAGGACCCCGACGTCAGCTTCTGCCCCTTGAAGAACTCCTTCAGCCGCGGGGTCGCCTTCGCCACGTCCGCGTCGGTGAGCGCCGACTGCGCCCCGGACAGGCCTGAGGCCACCGAGATCAGCGTGGAGAAACCGGAGTTGGAGCGGGCCGGGTCGGTCATGCCGTACGTCAGTTTCCCGTCCGCGACGGCCGTCTCGACCTGCGACCAGGTGACGTCCTCGGTCTTCCAGCCCAGCGCGCTCACGGTCGCCGGCTTCACCCCGATCGCCACCGGGCTCGACATGATCGGCGTCTGGGAGACGACCTTCTTCGCCGCTTCGGGGCGCAGCCGCAGATAGTCGTCGGACGACAGCCACAGCGCGTCGTACGCGCCGTCCACCTTGCCCTTCGCGAGCAGGTCGACGGCGGAGAGGGTGCCCATGTAGGTGGGGCGGACCTTGATTCCGGTGTCCTTGCGGACCTGTTCGAGGATCGGCGCCATGTCGCTGAGCTCGCTGGAGGCGAGGACGCGCAGGGTGCCGGGTTCTGGGGCGTGGCTGTCGGCGTGCTGCTTCTGGTCCTGCGCCGTGCAGCCGGTGACCGCGGCGGTGGCCGTTACGGCGAGCAGGGTCACGAGGGCGTAGGCCGTACGACGTCTCACGCGGAGCCTCCTTCCAGGGCGCCCTGTGAGCGGCTGCGCTCCAAGTAGGCGCTCGCGTGCTGGAGTTCGGACGTGAGGGACTCGACGGTCGCGGCCATCGACTCGGTCGCCTGCACCTTGTACGTGTCGATGGCGTCGAGGGTGCGGTAGATCTGCTGGAAGGCGGTGCGCAGGGTCTCCGCGCCGACGGCCGGGTCGGCGGCGATGCGCTGGATCTCCCCGCTCTGGGTGGCGAGCATCTCGGCGTTGCCGCGGATCAGGTCCTCGGTCGTGCCGCGCAGGGCGTTGACCTGGTCGACGACCTTGCGCTGGTTCTCCAGGGCGGAGGCCAGCATCACGGAGATGCGCAGTGCGGACACCGTGGTGGTGGCGGCGCGGTCGACGCCCTTGATGAGCTCGTCGTTGTTGCGCCGGACCACGTCCATGGCCAGATAGCCCTGCGCGCACACCGCGAGCTGGGTCAGCAGGTCCTGGTACTTCTGCCGGACGGGGAAGAGGACGTCGGCGCGCAGGGTGTCGGCCTGCGCGGGGTCCACGGCCTCGGCGGCGGCGATGTGCTCCTCGACCGCCGCGACCAGGGCCTGGGTGAGGACGACGTACTCCTGGAGCTTGCCCATCGTCTCCCAGAGCCGGACGCGCTCGGTCTGCAACGCGGCGTTGTCGCGGCGCAGTTCGTCCTGGCCGCCGCGCAGCGAGCTCACGATCTTGTTCAGGGTGGCCTGCGAGGAGGCGTACTTGGCGACATGGTCACGCAGCTTGTTGCCGCCGGGCAGCTTGGACAGGAACTTCCGCCCCTTGCTCGCGGGCAGGTCGCGCGGGTCCAGGTCCTCGACCACACGGCGGAGTTCGACCAGCGAGCCAGCCACGTGCGACTGGGCGTCCCCGCCCTTGTCGGGCAGGCTGCGCAGGGTGCGCTCCAGCATACGGTTGGACTGCGCGGTGGCGCCCCGCATCTCGCTCGCGCCCAGACCCGCGATCTCCCCGACCTTGCCCGCGAACTCGGGTGAGCGGGCATCGAGGGCGGCGAGAGTGCCGACGTACTCGGCGGCCCGGCGCGCCATCTCGTCCTGGACGGACGGGTCGACGGGCACCAGCCCGCCCGCCTTCTCACGGGGCACGGGCGCGACGGCCTCGGGCGGTGTGAGGGTGAAGGTGTCTTCGGTCGTCACGTGCTTTTCCCCCTAGTTCCCGGCCCGGCGCGCCATCTCGTGCAGCACCTTGTAGGCGGGCACGGGCGCCTGCCGGACGCCGGTCAGCTTCTGGTTGAGATAGGTGGCGTGGGCGGCGGTGGCCGCCGTGAACTCCGCGGTCGCGCCCTGCGGCCGGAACCCGTGCCTGACGGCGAGCCTGCGCAGGGTCGGGTCGGTGCTCAGGAGCTCGCCGAGCGCGCGGCCCTCGGGAGTGAGGGGTACGACCGTGTGGTCGCTGTTCGCCGTGGTGTCCGGGTAGAGGACGGTGAGGTCACCGACGTCCTGGCCCTGGTTGAGCAGCGCGGCGACCTGCGACTCGTACACGAGCACGAGCGGGTTCCCGGCACCGCTGATGAAGTCCCGGAACGCCGCGTCCGTGCTGGACTGCTGGGCGCCCTGGACGCTGACGAGTTTGTGCATCAGGGGCGCGGTGCGTCCGACGGCGGCGGCGTCGGACGCGACCCGGCCGCCGTCGGCGACGTACGAGGCGGCGGCCAGGTAGAGCGCGCCGGAGTTGGAGGTGTTCGGATCGGTGCTGGCGATGAAGAGCGTGCCGGTCAACTCGCCGTGTGCCGCGGCCCCCTTGAGTTGCTGCCAGGTCCGGTCCTGCCCGGCGGCCTTGAGGTACGCGGCCATCCTGAGCGTGCCGGTGCCCTTGCCGACGGTCGCGAGCCCGTTCGCCGCCAGGACCTCGGCGGCGCTGCGGTGCGCGACGACCACGAGGGGCGAGTAGAACGGGCGCGGCAGCGGCTGCCGTACGTGGAACTTGGCGGCCAGCTCGTCGGCCGGAGCCTGGCTGGAGGGGAAGGCGAAGTCGTACCCCTTGAGGTCCAAGCCGTCCATGGCCCAGGACCCGGAGGTCTCCGTCTTCACGGTGAAGCCCTTGGCAGCCAGGGCCTTCACCACGTCGGGATCGGCGAAGAACTCCGCCTTCTCCGATCCGATCACTCCTTGCACGGTCTTCGTTGCCGTGCCCTTGTCCTGACCTTCGCGGCCCCCGATGACGGCTGCTACCACGCCGCCGATCAACAGGACCGCCAGGACGATTCCCGCGATGCGTCTCACATCGAGGAGAGTGCTCCCGGAACCCAACATTCCCGGCCTCGCCGGGTGAACGGAGGGTGTCCGACCGATCCCGGTATGCAACCGGAACAGCGGCCTCCTGCCGTGGGTGTCACCAGGTGGAGGGCGCGGGGCCTCACCAGGGGAGGGCGCCTGCGTTCTCCACGAAGGCGCCGCTCGGCGCGTCCGTGCCCGCGGCGGCAGTGGCGACGATGATCGAGCCCAGGGAGCAGAGCCCTCCGTGTCGGGGGGACTGGCAGTACCAGGCTGTGGCGGCGCCGGGGGAGCACCATGGAGGGGTGAGCCAACGAGACCCTCGGGACCATCGCGAGCACGGAGAGCTCGGTACCGCGCTGCGGTACTGGCGCGACCGGACCACACCCCAGGAGGCCGGGCTGCCGAGGGGTGGCGCGCGGCGGGCGCCCGGACTGCGCAGGGAGGAGCTGGCGCAGCTCGCCGGGCTCTCGGTGGACTATGTCACCCGCCTCGAACAGGGTCGCGCCACCGCCCCCTCCGACCAGGTCGTCGGCGCGCTCGCCCGCGCCCTGCGCCTGTCGGAGCCCGAGCGCGACCACCTCTACCGGCTGGCCGGGCAGGCCCCGCCCGCGGCCGGACACATCTCGCAGCACGTCCCGCCGAGCGTGCAGCGCCTCCTGGACCAGCTGAGCCAGTCCCCGATCGGGGTCCACGACGCGGCGTACAACCTCATCTCGTGGAACCCGCTGTGGGCCGCGCTGGCGGGGGACCCGTCCGGGTGGCGCGGGCGGGAACGCAACTACGTGTGGCGGCAGTTCACGGGTCTGCCCAGCCGGACCACGCACACCCCGGAGCAGGAGCAGAGGCTGCGCACGGCTCTGGTGTCGGATCTGCGGTCCGCCACCGCCCGCTATCCCGACGACCGGGGGCTGCGCTCGCTGATCGCGGATCTGCGGCGGGAGAGCGAGCCGTTCCGTGAGCTGTGGGCCTCGCACGCGGTCGGGTTCCACAAGGCCGACACCAAGACGGTCCACCATCCCGAGGTGGGGACGATCCTCCTGGACTGCGACACGCTCGCGGTGCCGGGCGGGGACCTGCGGATCACGATCTGCTCGGCGGCGCCGGGTACGGAGGCGGCAGAGCAGCTGGCGCTGCTCGCGACGCTCGGGTTGCAGACGACGGTCACTGCCCTCGGCTGACCGAGGGGTGTGTGGCACCCGGTCCGCGCGTCGCTGCGGGTGCACGCGGACCGGGGCCGTACAGGGGAGCCCGGGGGGCTCAGAGGCGGGCTCTCAGCGAGCCGCGAGTTCGCGGGGTTCGGCGGCCGGGGCGTGGGCGTCCATGCGCTCGGCGGCCAGGATCGCGACCGCGGTGTCCGCGCGGGACGCGGCGACGACGAGGGCACGGCCGGCGAGGGCGTGGGCCCGCTGGTGAAGAGCGCCGACGTGCGGCTCGCGCACGGCGGCGGCCGACGACGCGCGGACCGGTGCCACTCCTCCCCGCAGCCGCGCCACCTGCTCGGCGAGCCGCTCGGCCGCCGCGTCCAGGTCGGCGGACGGCTCGATCGCGCGGATCTCGTCGGTCACCGCGAGGAGCGCCGCGAGGTGTCCGGCGAGCTGGATGTCCAGCTCCTCCTCGCGCGACCGGTGGGGAAAGTCGGAGGGGGTACCGGCCGTCGTGTGGACCGACTTGGTGCGGATCGGTTCGTACATGGGGACGGCCTCCTGTGCTCTTTCAGGAAACCATCCTAGCTTGGATTTCGTCTAAAGTTGAGCCATGTCGCACATCTTGTCGTCCCGCGTACGCTGTGTGAGCGTCACGGCTGGTTGTAACCGTCCAGGAAGTTCCCGATCCGGGTCACCGCGTCGGTCAGATCGCCGACGCTCGGCAGGGTGACCACCCGGAAGTGGTCCGATTCGGGCCAGTTGAAGCCGGTCCCCTGGACGACCATGATCTTCTCTTGGCGGAGCAGGTCGAGGACCATCCGGCGGTCGTCCTTGATCTTGAAGACCTTCGGGTCGAGCCGCGGGAAGAGGTAGAGCGCGCCCTTGGGCTTCACGCAGCTCACGCCCGGGATCTGGGTCAGCAGCTCGTAGGCGACGTCCCGCTGTTCCTTGAGTCGGCCGCCGGGCAGCACCAGGTCGTTGATCGTCTGCCGCCCGCTGAGCGCCGCGACCACGCCGTGCTGACCGGGCATGTTCGCGCACAGGCGCATGTTCGCGAGGATCGTCAGGCCCTCGATGTAGGAGTCGGCGTGCGCGCGGGGGCCGGAGATCGACATCCAGCCGACCCGGTAGCCCGCCACCCGGTACGCCTTCGACATGCCGTTGAAGGTGAGGGTGAGCAGGTCGGGCGCGACCGAGGCGGTCGGGGTGTGCGTGGCGCCGTCGTAGAGGATCTTGTCGTAGATCTCGTCCGAGCAGACCAGGAGGTTGTGGCGGCGGGCGATGTCGGTGAGCCCGCGCAGCATCGCCTCGTCGTACACCGCGCCCGTCGGGTTGTTCGGGTTGATGATGACGATCGCCTTGGTGCGGTCGGTGACCTTGCGCTCCACGTCCGCGAGGTCGGGCATCCAGTCCGACTGCTCGTCGCAGTGGTAGTGCACGGCGGTGCCGCCGGACAGGGACACGGCGGCGGTCCACAGCGGGTAGTCCGGCGCCGGCACGAGGACCTCGTCACCGTCGTCCAGCAGGCCCTGCATCGCCATCACGATCAGCTCGGACACGCCGTTGCCGATGAAGACGTGCTCGACGTCGGTCTCGATGCCGAGGGTCTGGTTGTGCATCACGACGGCGCGGCGGGCGGCGAGCAGGCCCTTCGCGTCGCCGTAGCCGTGCGCCGTCGACACGTTCCGGAGGATGTCCTCCAGGATCTCGGGCGGGCACTCGAACCCGAACGCGGCCGGATTGCCGGTGTTCAGCTTGAGGATCCGATGCCCCGCCGCTTCCAGCCGCATCGCCTCCTCGAGCACCGGGCCCCGGATCTCGTAACAGACGTTGGCGAGCTTGGTCGACTGGATCACCTGCATGACGGTGAGCTTACGGCCGCGTAACGCTCGGCGGGGGGTGTTTTCCACCACGTGAGACGTGGCGTTTTGGGTCGCTTTCTTCCCCACGTTGTGCCGTAAGCCCTTGCGGTCCTTAGAATCCGCGCCCATGTCCTGGCAGAACGGTGAGACCGAGGCCGAGCCGAGGGTGTACCTCCCGAGCGGCGACGGCGAGGCGCCTCCGGCGTACGAGGCGTACGCGGATCCGGCGGCGGCGCACGGCTGGCAGGACGCGTATGAGGGGGCGGGTGCGTACGACGGGTCGGGTGCGTACGACGGGGCGGGTGCGCGGATGGCCGATGGTGACGGGCCGGGTGCGGGGAGGGGCGGCGACGGAGCCGTGGCGGGTATCGGGGCCGGCCGTCGTGAGGGCTCGCGGCGCCGCCGCCGGGAGCCGTCACGGCGGCGGGTGGCGGTGGCCGGCGGCGCGGTGTGTGCGGTCGTCCTCGGCGCGGTGGTCGTGGGACTGTTCGACTCCGGGTCGTCCGGAGCCTCCTCGCCCTCGGGGCGGAGCGACGGTGACGGCCGGGGTGCGTCCGCGTCCCCGGAACCGACGGCTTCCGCGGGTGGCTCGACCGCCGGCGCGGCGGAGACGACGCCGGGCGACTCGCCCGCCGCCTCCGGCGCGAGCGCCGAGCGGACGTCTTCGGGCGCGTCCGCGTCCACCTCGGCGACGCCGTCCACGACGCCATCGCGGTCCCCGTCGGCCGGGACCTCCACCACCTCCACCACCCCCTCCACCAGCCCCACCGCGACCGCGACCACGGGTCGCGGCGCCGGCAACGGCAACCCCGGCCATGGCCAGGGCGCCACCAAGCGGCCGAAGTAGCCGCAGGTCCCGACGGGTTTTGTCCGGGCCACGGCAGACCCCGCGGTGGTGTGGTGCCCCTCCGGTCGCTCGCCCGCGTATACGACACGCCCCGTCCTGCCGCTCCGGCATGCCCATGGCCGGAAACCGCTCCTTGTCCCTCCCGTCCCCTCGATTGACAATGCGCATGACAAAACTGGAAGTGGCCGGAAGATCTCCGGTCGCCCAAGTCGCAAGAGGGGACCCCCACATGAGAAAGCCTCTCGTCGCCGCGCTCTTCGCCCTGGTGATCACCGGGGCGGGCGTGGCACCCGCGGTCGCGGCACCCGCACCCGCGGCGGCGTCCGCATCCGCATCCGCGTCCGTGTCCGCGGTCAAGGCGGACACGAAGGCGGCGGCGCCGACCCTCCAGGCCGTCAGCCTCGCCGGGACCGTCGCGCTCAGCAACTGCTCCGGCTCCGTCATCCGCTTCCCCAACTCCGCGGACAGCGACCCGGCGCTCGTGCTCTCCAACGGCCACTGCCTGGAGACGGGCTTCCCGGAGCCCGGTGAAGTGATCGTCGACCAGGCGTCCAGCCGTACCTTCGGCCTCCTCAACTCCGCCGGCACCCGGGTGGCCACCCTGCGGGCAAGCAAGGTCGCGTACTCGACGATGACCGACACGGACGTCACGATCTACCAGCTCACCAGCACCTACACGACGATCAAGAACTCGTACGGCATCAGCGCGCTGACCGTGCAGGACACGCATCCGACCGTCGGCACCGCCATCACGGTCGCCTCCGGTTACTGGAAGCGGCTCTACAGCTGCAGCATCGACGGGTTCGCGTACCGCCTCAAGGAGGGCGACTGGACCTGGAAGGACTCCATCCGCTACACCTCCGCCTGCAACACCATCGGCGGCACCTCGGGCTCGCCGGTCATCGACCAGGCCACCGGCAAGGTCGTCGCCGTCAACAACACCGGTAACGAGGACGGCGAGACCTGCACGGTGAACAACCCCTGCGAGGTCGACGCGAGCGGCAACGTCACCATTCACCCGGGCATCAACTACGCCGAGGAGACCTACCAGATCCCGGCGTGCTTCACGACCGGCAACAAGCTCAACCTGAGCGCGAGCGGGTGCACCCTGCCCAAGCCGTGATCCCTGTGCGGCGGCGGGCGGTCACCGGGGAGTCCGGCGGACCGCCCGCCCCGCCAGTACGTCCGTCCGCCGCCCGTCCTCGATCACGAACCGGCCGTCGATCAGGACGTACGGGATGCCCGTGGGGAGTCTGCGCGGCTCCTCGAACGTCGAGCCCGCCGCGACCGTGGCCGGGTCGAAGAGGACGAGATCGGCGCGGTACCCCTCGCGGACCAGGCCGCGGTCGGGCAGCCGCAGCCGGGCGGCCGGGCGCCCGGTGAGATGGGCGACGCACTCCTCCAGGGACAGGACGCCCAACTCCCGTACGTACTTCCCCAGATACTGCGGGAACGTGCCGTACGCGCGCGGGTGCGGCTTGTCGCCGCGCAGGATGCCGTCCGAACCGCCGGTGTGCACACGGTGCCGCATGATCGCGCGGACGTTCTCCTCGTGGCCGACGTGCTGGAGGATCGTCGGGCCCAGCCGGTCGTCGAGGAGCAGGCGGCGGGCGGTCGTCCAGGGGCTCTCGCCGAGCCGGTCGGCGGACTGCCGGACCGTGCTGCCGACGTACGACGCGAGGGCCGGGTCGGTGACCCCCGAGATCTCGATCGTGTCCCACTCGATGGGCACGCCGTGGCAGCCGTCGGCCCCGATCACCTCCATGTGGTGCCGGACGCGTTCGGCCGTCTCCTCGTCCTTCAGGCGCGTGAGGATCGCCTCCGGGCCGCCCTCGCTCGCCCAGCTCGGCAGCATCGCCACGAGGGTGGTGCAGCCGGGGGTGTAGGGGTACGTGTCGAGGCTGATGTCCGCGCCCGCGGCGAGGGCGTCGTCCAGGAGGGCCAGCAGCTCCGGGGCCCTGCCCTCGTTGACGCCGAAGTTCATGGTGGCGTGGGCGAGGTGGAGCGGGCAGCCCGCCTCGCGGGTGAGGGCCACCATCTCCTCGTACGCCGCGAGGGCGCCCGCCCCGTACGAGCGGTGGTGCGGGCAGTAGTAGCCGCCGTACTCCGCCACCACCCGGCACAGCTCGGTCAGTTCGGCGTCCTGGGCGTACATGCCGGGGGTGTAGGTGAGGCCGGAGGACATGCCGACGGCGCCCTCGCGCATTCCGTCGGCCACCAGCCGCCGCATCCGCTCCAGCTCCCGCGCCGTCGCCGGGCGGTCCTCCCAGCCGACGGCGAGCATCCGGACGGTGCCCTGCGGGATCAGATACGCGGCGTTCACCGCGATGCCCTCGCCGTCGAAGCCGTGGTCGAGCCGGTCCAGGTACTCGCCCACCGAACGCCAGCCGAAGTCGATGTCGTCGCCGGGTCCGTTCCAGCCGGTGATCGTGGACCGGACCTCCGCGAGGGTGCGGTCGTCGACCGGCGCGTACGACAGCCCGTCCTGGCCGATGACCTCCAGGGTCACCCCCTGGGCCGCCTTCGCGCTGTGGTCCGGGTCACGCAGGAGGGCGAGGTCGCTGTGGGCGTGCATGTCGATGAACCCGGGGGAGAGGGCCAGGCCCTCGGCGTCCAGGACCCGCCGGGCGACCGGCCGCAGACAGCCGGCCGCCGCGCCCTCCTTGAGCACGGTGGTGATCCTGCCGCCCTCGATGCCCACGTCGGCGCGGTACGAGGGACCTCCGGTGCCGTCGACGACCTCCGCGTCGCGGATGACGAGATCCATCACAGGGGCCTCCTGGAAACATTCGTCACAACGGCCTCTCAGAAGAACGTACGGACGTAGTCCACGACCGTGCCGTCCGCCTCCACCAGCGGAATCAGCTGCCACTTGTCGAAGGACGTGCAGGGGTGGGACAGCCCGAGGCCCACCCAGTCCCCGACCTCCACGTCCACCTCCGGGTCCGTGCGCAGCCACGCGTGCTGGTCGGAGAGCGCGGTCACCGTCAGACCCGTCGCCGGCCGCTCGGCACCGTCCCGCCGCACCACCTGGGCCTCGGGCAGATCGAGGTCGTACGCCGCGTCCCGCTTGCCCGCGTTGACGAAGGCCTGCTCGGGGGAGGGCCGGGAGACGACCTGGGCCCAGAGGCGGAACGCGGGGTGCAGGGCGCCCTCCTCGGGGACCCGGGTGAAGGGGGTGAGCCGGCGGTAGTGGCCGTCGTCGTGCGAGACGTAGGCGCCCGAGCGCAGCAGCTTCAGTACGGGCAGGGAGAGGTCGGGGAGCTCGGAGAAGACGTCCGCGACGGCGTCGAACCAGGCGCTGCCGCCCGCGCTGACGACGATCTCCGCCAGTCCTTCGAACCGGCCCGCCTTGTCGAAGTCCACCGCCAGCGCGGTCAGCCGCCGCAGCCAGGCATGCACGCGCTCGGGGTCCGCCCCCGGGACCTCGCCCTCGTAGCCCGCCACGCCGACCAGCCGCAGGGTCCGCGTCGCGGCCACCGCGTCCGCGACCGCCGCGCACTCCGCCTCCGTACGCACGCCGGTGCGGGCCCCCGCGCCGGCGGCGAGCTCGACGACCACGTCCACCGGACGGGTGGAGCCGTGCAGCGCCGCGTCCATCAGTTCGACGCCGCGCACCGAGTCGACGTAACAGACGAAGCGGAAGTCCGGGTCTGCCGCCAGTTCGGACGCGATCCAGCGCAGCGCCGCCGCGTCGACGATCTCGTTCGCGAGGAAGATTCGCTCGATCCCGAACTCCCGCGCCACGCGCACCTGGTGGGGCACGGCGAGCGTGATGCCCCAGGCGCCGTGCTCGATCTGCCGCCAGAACAGCTGGGGGGCCATCGAGGTCTTGCCGTGCGGGGCGAAGGCGAGGCCGTGGCGGTCGGCGTACGTCTCCATCAGTTCGAGGTTGTGCGTGAGGCGCTCGGCGGACAGGGCGAGGACGGGGGTGGTGAAGCCGCCGGTGAAGAGGTCGCGGCGCTGGGCGGCCAGCTCGCCGACGGTCAGACCCTCGGCGTCCGGGGGGAGGCCCTTGAAGCGGTGGTCGACGCGGTCCGCGGCGAGACGGTCCGCCGCCAGACGGGCGGCGGCTTCGGAGGCGGTCATGGGGGCCATCCCTTCAAGGGTGCTGCACCGTGTTGCATCATGTGCAACGGTCATTGCGTATGTCGCTTACTGCTGTCTAACATCCCAGCCAACGCAGGGTCAACGGTGCCGTTCGCCACCGTCGGCCGCGAGAGCGAGGAGCCCCAGTCATCGTGACCCCCACCGTTGTCGACGTCGTAGCGCTCGGCGAGTCCATGGTCACGTTCCTGCCCACCCGGCCCGGGCGCCTCGCCGATGTGCCGTCGTTCGAGCGGGGGATCGGCGGAGCCGAGTCCAACGTGGCGTGCGTGCTCGCCGCGGCCGGGCACACCGCGCGCTGGGTCGGCCGGGTCGGCACCGACGGGTTCGGTGACCACCTCGTCGAGGCGATCGCCGCGTACGGCGTCGACACCTCCGCCGTACGACGGGATCCCGCGCGCCCGACGGGCATCTACTTCCGCACGGCGGGCGACCGGTCGAGCGACGCCCACGAGGTCGCGTACTACCGGGCCGGATCCGCCGCCTCCGCGATGACCAAGGACAACGTGGACGTGGACGCCCTGCGCTCGGGCCGCGTACTGCACCTGTCCGGCATCACCGCCGCGCTGTCCGAGGACTGCCTCGGCCTGATGCGCGAACTCACCGCGCCTCGCGCGAGGCGCCCCCTCATCTCCTTCGACGTCAACCACCGCGCCGGGTTGTGGCGCGACGCCGACGGACCGCGCGTCCTGCTCGACCTCGCACGCGGCGCGGACATCGTGTTCGTCGGGGACGACGAGGCCCGCGCGGCCTGGGGGCTGTCCGGGGCACGGGCGATCCGCGACGCGCTGCCGGAACCGGCCGTCCTCGTCGTCAAGCAGGGCGGCGACGGGGCGACCGTGTTCGAGAGGGCCGCGGCGGGCCGCGCGGCTTCGGGGGCCGGCCAGGACGCCCCCGACACCGCCACGTTCGTACGCGCCCTGCGCGTCGACGTGATCGCGGCCGTCGGCGCGGGCGACGCCTTCGCCGCCGGGTTCCTCTCCGCCACCCTGCGCGCACTGCCCGCCCGGGAGCGGCTCCGGCACGGCCACCTCATGGCCGCCGCCGCCCTCACCGTCCACGGCGACCTCGCCGCGCCCCCCTCCCGCGACCACGCCGACCGGCTGGCCGCTGTGGACGACGACGCGTGGGAGACACTTCGACTCGGCCCCGGCTGGACCGAAGCCGTCACGCGGGCCCAGGAGGAGGTACGTACCCCATGAGCCAGACCGTCGACCGAGCGCTGAGCATCCTGCCGCTGCTCGCCGAGGGACCCGCCGACCTCGGCCAGGTCGCCGACCGCCTCGGCGTCCACAAGTCCACCGCGCTCCGCCTCCTGCGCACCCTGCACGAGCACGGCCTCGTCTACCGCCAGTCCGACCAGCGCTACCGCCTCGGCGCCCGCCTCTTCGCCCTCGCCCAGGAAGCCGTCGAGAACCTCGACGTCCGCGAGATCGCCCACCCCCACCTCGTACGGCTCAACGAGACGTGCGGGCACACCGTCCACCTCGCGGTGTACGAGGAGAACGAGGTCCTCTACATCGACAAGGTGGAGAGCCGCTACCCGGTGCGCATGTACTCGCGGATCGGGAAGCCGGTCGCCATCACGGTCGCCGCCGTCGCCAAACTCCTCCTCGCCGATCTTCCCGAGCCCGAGCGCCGCGCCCTCGCGGACAAGCTCGACTACCCCATGTACACGGCCCGTTCGACCCCCAACGCGCCCGCATTCCTCAAGGAGCTGGCCACGGTGCGCGAACAGGGCTGGGCCACCGACCTCGGTGGCCACGAGGAGTCCATCAACTGCGTCGCGGCCCCCATCCGCGGCGCCGACGGACGCGTCGTCGCCGCGATGTCGGTCTCCGCGCCGAACGTCGTCGTCACCGCCGACGAACTCCTCACCCTGCTCCCGCTGGTGCGCCGGACCGCCGACGCCATCAGCCACGAGTATTCCGGCAAGCCCCCAGCCAAGGAAGAGAGTTCCCGACGTCCATGACCGAGAAGACCGCCCTCACCCCCAAGACCCACACCACGCCGCCCGCGAAGTTCTCGCACGGCGTGAAGAAGGGGAACATCCTCCAGGTCGCCGGACAGGTCGGCTTCCTCCCGGCCGAGGAGGGCAAGCCGCCCACGCCCGCCGGTCCCACCCTGCGTGAACAGACCCTCCAGACCCTCGCCAACGTTCAGGCGATCCTCGAGGAGGGCGGCGCGAGCTGGGACGACGCGATGATGATCCGCGTCTACCTCACGGACGTCGACCACTTCGCCGAGATGAACCAGATCTACAACACCTACTTCGAGGAGCAGGGCCTCACCGAGCCCCCCGCCGCCCGCACCACGGTCTACGTCGGCCTGCCGGCCGGCCTCCTCATCGAGATCGACGCGCTCGCCGTACTGGGCTGAGCAACCCCCTCCAACTCCCGCACCCCGTACGTCATCACGGCACGGCGTCCATCCCCATGGGACGCCGAGCCGCGATCCCCCCTGCCCGAAAGCCGCATGCCCCACTTACCCGACTGCAGAGGTCCCCCGCCCATGTCCTCGCCCCTGTCCTCGCTCATGTCCGCGCCCATGCCCCTGCTGGCCGCCACCACCGCACCACCGGCCCCACTCCACACCGGCGGTCTGATCGCCCTCATCCACGGCACCGCCGGTCTGTTGACCGTCGCCGCGCTCGGCATCGCCCTGCTCCTCGTCCTGATCATCAAGGCGAGACTCCAGCCCTTCGTGGCGCTGCTCGCGGTCTCCATAGCCGTCGGCCTCGCGGCCGGTCTCTCCGTCACCGAACTCTTCGGCACGGTCCAGCGCTCCGACGCCGTCTCCCTCATCGAGTCCGGCATGGGCGGCACCCTCGGCCACATCGCGATCATCATCGGGCTCGGCACGATGCTCGGCGCGATCCTCGAAGTCAGCGGCGGGGCCGAGGTGTTGGCGTCCCGGCTGCTGAACCTCTTCGGCGAGGAGCGGGCGCCCCTCGCCATGGGCCTCACCGGCCTCATCTTCGGTATCCCGGTCTTCTTCGACGTCGGCATCTTCGTCCTCGCGCCGATCGTGTACGCGGCAGCCAAGCGCGGCGGCAAGTCGATCCTGCTCTACTGCCTGCCCCTGCTCGCGGGTCTCTCCATGACCCACGCGTTCCTGCCGCCGCACCCGGGCCCGGTCGCCGCCGCGGGACTGCTCCACGTACAGCTCGGCTGGGTCATCCTCATGGGCATCGTCTGCGGCATCCCCGCCGTGCTCGCCGCCTGGGTCTGGTCCGCGTGGATCGGCAGGCGGATCTTCGTCCCCGTACCGCAGGACATGGCCGAGGCCGCCGACGAGGCGAGGGCCGCGCTGGTCGAGGAGCAGCGGGCCGCCGGGGTCGCGCCGCAGGAGAAGCCGGTGCCGCTCGGCACGGTCCTGGCCATCATCGGTACGCCGCTGGTGCTGATCCTGCTCGCGACCTTCTCCTCGATCGCCTTCGACCCCTCCACGGGCCGCTCGGTCATCACGTTCTTCGGCCACCCCTTCGTCGCGCTGACGATCGCGCTGCTGCTGGCGTACTACCTGCTCGGCATCCGCCGCGGCTGGTCCCGCAAGTCGCTGGAGACGGTGTCCACGGCCTCGCTGAAGCCGGTCGGCAACATTCTGCTCGTGGTCGGCGCGGGCGGGGTCTTCGGCGCGGTCCTCAAGGGCAGCGGGGTCGCCCAGGCCCTCTCCGACACCTTCAACGACGTCGGCCTGCCGGTGATCGTCCTCGCCTACCTCATCTCCTTGGTCCTGCGTGTCGCCCAGGGCTCGGCCACGGTCGCCATCGTCACCACGGCCGGTATCGTGGCCCCGCTGCTGACCGAGGGCGACCACTCCCAGGCCTTCGTCGCTCTGGTCATCATGGCGATCTCGGCGGGCTCCATCTTCGCCTCGCACGTCAACGACGGCGGCTTCTGGATGGTCGCGAAGTACTTCGGCATCTCCGAACGGGACACCCTCAAGACCTGGACGGTTCTGGAGTCGGTGCTGTCGGTCGCGGGCTTCGCGGTGGCGGCGGTGGTGAGCCTGTTCGTGTAGGTACGGGGCGTCTTCGTACAACAGTCGCGTTGCCAACTTGGGGGCTGGCTGTGTCCGGCACAGGATCTTCGACCATACTGCCCGCTGTGGAGCAGCGCATAGGTTCGAAGAGCCAGCCCCTGGACGCCGCCGCGGTGAACCCGGCGTACATCCCCGGGCTCACGTCACCCGCGAAGGCGGAGCCGATGGACGCGGCCGTCGAGGAGGCCGCCTCCGAAGAGGCCGCGTCCGAGGAGGCGGTTGTCGAGGACGCCGCCCCCGAGACGGCGGTCGCCGAGGAGGCACCCGCCGAGCCCGAAGAGGAGGCCACCTCCGAATCCGACCCGGACTCCGAGCCCGAACCGGACCCGGACGGGCCGGTGTTCGAGGCGTCCGACCGGCGCGCCTCGATCAAGGCAGACCACAGCGGCGTACGGCTGCGTCTGGACGACCAGGAGGCGGAGTTCCGCTGGGACGAGATCGGCGCCGTCGAGACGGAGTCGCCCCGCTTCGGGAAGCGGTTCACCATCACGGTGCACACCCCGGACCGCCGCTGGTACCCGATCGAGATCGAGGCGACGGCCCGGGCCCGCTTCAAGGAGTGGGAGGACCAGCTGGACGCGGTCCTGGACGCCTACTTCGAAGACGGTGACGATTCCGAAGAGGCCCCGGAGGAGAGCGCCCCGTAAGGGGCGCGGGGAACTGCGCGACCAGCTACATCCGGCCCGCAGTTCCCCACCCACCGGTCTGTCCCACTCCTAGCTGCAGTACTGCGTCGCCTTACCGATCGACCGGTACATGCAGTCCGCGTTCTCCAGCAACTGCAACACCGCGTCCCGGTTCCGCGAGGTCTCCCGCTCGATGACCTCGTCGGGCGGGTAGAACCCACCTCCGGAACTGGACGTCGGGTACATCTCGAAGGTGTAGTCGAAGATCTTCTGACTGCCCCAGAGGTAGTCGTCGATCGACCCGTCGGTGATGTAGAGGTCGCTGGACTGCTCCGGGGTGTACCCGTTGCTGGCCGCCATCTTCTGGCCGACGGCCTTGAACGCGGCGGCGTCGTCCGCGGTCATGCCGGTCGCGGTGTCGGCGGTGGTGTACCCGAAGGGCCACAGCACGAGTTCGCTGTACGTGTGGAAGTCGATCCCGGCCTTGATCTGCTGCTTCCCGCCGACGACCCGGCCGCGCACGAAGTCGGCGACGACCTTCACCTCGGGCGCGGACTCGGCGGAGGCGCCGCGGTAGGTCTCGGAGGACGTGGAGCCGGACGAGCCGCCGCAGCAGCCCCACTTGTAGTTCCAGTTGCGGTTGAGGTCCGTACCGACGTACGAGGAACCGGAGTTGGGCTGACGGTTCTTGCGCCAGGAGCGGTAGGAGCCGGTCGCGATGTCGTACTCGCCGCCGTCCGGATTGAGGTCCGGGACGATCCAGATCTCACGGTTGTTCACCATGTCGGTGACCCGGGAGTCGCTGCCGTACCCGGCCCCGAGCTCGCGCAGCAGATACAGCGCCATCTCGACGGTCAGGTGCTCGCGGGCGTGCTGGTGGAAGGTGAGGAGGACCTCGGGCTCGTTCTCGTCGGTGGCCACGTTGTCGCTGACCTTGATGGCGACGATGTCCCGGCCCTGGTACGACTTGCCGATCACCCGCTTGCTCATGATGCTCGGGTAGGCCGCGAGGCGCTGGTCGATCTCCGTGTTCATCTCGGCGTAGTTGTGGTACTTCGAGTCGGCCGAGGGGAAGTCGAGGAGGCGGACGTCACCGGCGCCGTTCGACCGGTTCGGCGCGGACCCCAACAGGGAGACCTCGTAGCCGAGTTGGCGCAGCTCTTTGACCTGGTCGGCGCGGCCCGAGACGACGACGGTCTCCTCGTCGGCCTCGTCCACAGTGACGCCGGTCCGCTGGATGGCGGTGCGGGTCACCGGGGTGGTGCTCTGGTGGATCTCGTACTGGCGGATGTCGTCGGCCGAGGGCGCGGGGGCCTTCGCTCCGGTCGCCGTGGCGTGGGTGGCGGTGGCGGTGATCGGGGCGGCGAGGGCGAGCGCGAGCAGGGTCGCGAGGGTGACGGTGCGCCTGCCGCGTCTGTGAAGTCGCATGAATTCTCCTTGGCGGAGTGTGGGGGGTGGAACCAGTGCGACGTACGGAGTGCGGGTGTGGCGCTCATGGTGAGTGTTTGGCATGGGCAGGTCAAGAGTCCCTAAAGGGCCGGTGGCGGAAACCGGTCATGCGTCGGACCCCGCCGGCAGGTCCGCCCGACGGGGCCCGAGTTGGGAAAGAGGCGAGGGAACTCAGCCCAGACCGCGCCACTTCGCACTGAGGGCGATCGCCCGGAGCTGCTTCGTCGTGAGCGCGGGGGCGGTGCGCGTCGCGGCGGTCGCCTGGCTGCCGGAGTTGAAGGCGCTGACCACCACGCGGAATCCGTTGGTCCTGATGGTGTCGGCGGTCCACATGACGACGCCGGCGCCGCCCTTCTCGCCCGGCTCCTCGCGCGTGACGACCTTCGCGCCGTCGGCCAGCGTCTCGGTGCCCGCCCCGAAGAGCTGGTGCTCGACGTCCGACATGTTCGGCTGCACGTTGATCTGGACCAGGCTCCTGCCCTTGCCGTCGTCGAGGACGACATAGCCGTACCCGCTGTCCGCGCCGCTCTTGGCGACCACCTTGACGCCCTTGGGGAGCAGCGAGACAAGTGTGGAAGCGACCGCGCCGCCGTGGGCGCCCGAGGGCTGTGCGGGTGCCGCCGTCGGGGCCTTGGGTTCCACCGGGATCGCGTCGACGACGCCCAGCCACACGCGGGCCGTGACGAGTGTCTTCAACCGTGCCGTGGACAGCGGGGGTTCGGCCCTGCTGACCGGCGCGCCCTTCTCGGCCGCGGCGTTCCATTCACTCACGCCGACGTGCTGACCCTTGGGGGTGACGAGGTCCGCCGTCCATAGCTTCGTGTCCGCGCGGCGGTCCGGGTACTCGTACCCCTGGAAGATCTTGAGTGCCGAGCCGTCGGGCAGCCTGGTCACGGCGCAACTGTCGTACGGCGTCAGGACCTTGTCCGGGCATTCGACGGTCTGGCGGGCCTGCTCGCTGCCCGGCAGGACCCGGTCGAAGCCGACGGCGATGGCCGCCTTGCCCTTGCCGTCGTTGTAGACGACCTGGGCGTACGGCGGCAGCTCCGCGTCCGTGCCGCGTGCTTCCGCCGAGGCGAACTCGCCCCGGGGGAGCAGCTTCTCGAGGATGCCGATCAGTTCGTCGCCGGTGTACGACGCCTTGGGGGTGGCCGAAGCGACGGGGGTCTTCGCACCGGTGGCCACGGACTGCCGCCCGTCGTCCCCGCCCGGTACGAGGAGTGCCCCGCCGAGGCCCACGAGCGCGACCGAGGCCAGGCCCGCCACGACGGCGGCCCTGCGCCGCAGCAGCAGTCGGTGGCCGCGCGTCTCGCCGGCGGCGACCAGGGCGCGCCGGTCGGTCTCGTAGGCCCCGCCGGCCTGGTGCAGGGCCTCGCCGAGCCGTTCCTCGAAACGGTCCTCGTGGTCGTGGTCGTGGTCCTGGTCGTGGCCGTGGTGGTGGTCGTGGTTGTCAACGGGCATGGCGAATCACCCTCTCTGCTCTCCGTAAGGGCTGTCTGTCGGAGCTGTGGGTCGGAGCTGTGGGTCGGAGTCTCGGTACGGTCGTCGGCGCCGGGGCGGCGTCAGGGTCTGGCGTGCTCGCCGAGGGCGTCCCCGAGCAGCAGCCGCAGCCGGGCGAGTGCGCGGGTGCAGCGGGTGCGTACGGCGGCCGAGCTGACGTTCATGGCCTCGGCGGTCTCCTCGACGCTGCGGTCCTCCCAGTAGCGCAGCACGACCACGGCCCGGTCCTTGGCGGACAGCCGGCCGAGTGCCTCGACCAGGGTCAGCCGCAGGGGCGTGTCGGTGTCGGCCGCGCGCGGGTCGGGAAGGTCGGGGAACTCGTCCGTGGCGCGTTCCCGGCTGCTGCGGCGCCGCTGGTGGGCGAGGAAGGTACGGGTGAGGACGGTCTGGGCGTACCCGGCGGGGTTGCCGACGCGGGAGACCCGGTACCAGCGGACGTACAGGCGACCGAGGGTCTCCTGCACCAGGTCCTCGGCGAGATGGGTGTCCCCGCCGGTGAGCAGACAGGCGGAACGGTAGAGATGCCCCGCCCGCGCCGCCGCGAACTCGGCGTAGTCGGCCCCCCGGATCTGTCTCATCCCGCCCCCGTGTCTTCGGTACCGCCGCCTTCACTTCATTGATGCGCCGGCCCCCCGGAAATGTTTCAGCGGATGGAAAGAAGGTCCGGAGGGGGCTCACAGGGGGCCCTCCACGTAGGGGGTCCGCGTGCGCAGGGATAGGTTGCCGGAGTGACAGACCAGCCGCCCGCCTCCACCCCACCGGGCTTCGGCCCGCCCCCGCCGCAGTACGCCCCGCGGCCGCCCCAGCCCCCGGCGCCCGGCCCGGAGTTCCTGGCGGTCGACAAGCACAACTCGGTCGTTGTCGACGCGTCTGGTGTGGCCTTCGAGATGTACGACATCACGGTCGACTTCCCCTGGGCCGAGATCCGCAGCGTCCACTACAAGGCGAGCCCCAACGGCAAGGCCCTGATGGTCGCCGTGGTCCACCTGGACGGCAGGGTCTACGAGTGCGTGGTGACCGCGAAGCCGCGGGAGTTGTTGCGCGGGTGGTTCGCACAGTTGGCGTGGGTGCTGGGGTACTACCGGCCGATGGGGTAGCCGTCCGACGACTCAGAGGAGGTGGTCGGCCCTGCCCGCCTTGATGTCGAGGATCATGGTGCGGAGCGCTTCGCGGGTGTCGGTGAGGTAGGTGTCCTCGGCGCCGGCTATGGCGATGTAGGCGTTGCCTTGGGGGTCGGTGCCGAGGCGGAAGCAGCTGGCTCCCTCGCCGCAGAACGGGTCCTCCCAGGTGATGTTGTCCATCGGGCGTCTCCTCACAGGCTGTTGGCGATGTCGCGGATGAAGTCGCGTGATGCCTCTGGGGAGAGGGCCATGCGCTCCATCCAGTCCAAGTGCGCACGGTACTTGGCCAACTGCACGGCCCCGCCCAGGAATTCCGGGCCGTGCGAGTTGTCGACCTGGACGGTGTCGAGTTGCGGCACGGACGCTTCCAGGTAGTTGACCGTGTTGCCCGCGCCGGGGAACGTCCCTGCGGCGAAGGGGATGACCAGGAGACGAATCGGTGGGCGCTCCGACAAGCTGAGCAGGTGCTCCAGCTGGGCGCGGGCCACTTTGCGGCCACCGAACTGCATGCGCAGCACGGCCTCGTGCACCAGGCCGACGTACTCGGGCGGGTTCTCGCCTTCCAGTACTTGCTGCCGCTCCACTCGGTAGGCGAGTCGCAGGGCGACCTCACGCTCGGGCAGCGGTGGCAGTACAGCCCTGAAGAGTTCGAGCGCGTGATCGCTGGTCTGCAGTACCCCCGGAACATGGATGGTGTGGGCCGTGCGCATCCTGACCGCGTGTGACTCCAACTCCGCGATGTCCAGCAGATTGGAGGGAAGGGAGCCCCGGTACCGCTCCCACCAGCCACGACCGCTGGGTTGAGCCATGGCTACCAGCGCCTCCACGTACGCCGGGTCCGAGCAGTCGCAGTTGCAGGCGAGGGTGCGTAGCCGCTCGGGGCTGATGGTGCGGATGCCCGTCTCTACGTTGGAGATCTTCGCCCGGTCGAGACCGAGCAGCCCGGCGGCATGGTCTGCGGTCATTCCCGCTGCCGTCCGCATCTTGCGCAGCTCGGCGCCCAGACGCTTCTGACGCTCCGTGGGTGTCGTCCTCGGTGGCATGGCCTCCCTCTCGCGCGGCTCGGCAGCAGTCTGCCGTTACTGGCCGTCGATGGACCACGAATGGGTCAATTTCTTCACCCAGGTGGCAATGTAACCATCGCTTGCCCTACGTTGAGTAACGCACCAGCCACTGACGGCAGTTGGAAGTGCACCGCAGGCCCCTGCCCGCGACAGGCCACCGCTGCCCTCCCCCCAAGGAGGACCGATGTCCCCATGCCCCCTCGCGACCGCCTACCCCGCCGACCCCACCCGGCCCAGCCCCGAAACCCTCGCGTACAGCCTCACTCTCCCGGCGGCGCTGGCCAGCCCGGCGCTCGCGCGAGCGGCCACGCGTGCGTTGCTGGCTGCGCACGATCTGCGCGACATCATGGACGCGGCGCTACAGGCGGTCGGTGAACTGACCGCGACCGCCTGCCAGTTCACCGAATCCCCCGACTTCTACCTGTCGCTCCGCTATCGGGGTGGCGCCTTCCGCGTGATTGTCTACGACCGTCACCCACGCCACACCCACCCCCGCCTGACCGCGGCCTGCGACGCCCGCCGCCGCGCGGGCCTGCGGGTCCTGGCCTGCGTATGCCGGGCCTGCGACGGCGACTGGGGCTTCGGGGAGTCGCGGGAGCCGGGCGGGGGGACGCGGATGTGGGCGACGTTGCCGCGGGTGAGCGCGGCCGAGTACGGCGCGCGGTCGAGCGCGCTCGACCCCGCATGACGACTCCACCGAGCGTGCGGGGTGAGCGCGTCACAGCACCTATCACCGCATGGTCCGGGCCCGCGTCGAGCACGTCTTCGCCCGGCTGCACAACCTCGCCCTCACGGGATAACTCCCGCCCCATACGAGACCAGAGAGGTCCAAGGGAGGCGGCTCCCCGCCTTTTCGGCTCGGAGAATGCTCAGTCGATACAGAACTCGTTGCCCTCGATGTCCAGCATCGGGATGCACGACTCGTTTTCCTCATCGGCGTACAGCGTTTGCACGTGTACCGCGCCGAGCGGGACCAGTCGTGCGCATTCGGCCTCAAGTGCGGCGAGGCGCTCTTTGCCCACGAGCCCGGTGCCGACCCGCACATCAAGATGCACCCGGTTCTTGGCGGCCTTCCCCTCGGGAACACGCTGGAAGTACAGTCGCGGGCCCACACCTGAGGGATCACTGCAGGCGAACCATGAATCCCGCTGCTCAGGTGGCTGCGAGCGCTTGAAATCGTCCCAAGTGGCAAAACCCTCCGGTGGCGGTGGCACGACGTACCCCAACACCTCGCACCAGAAACGAGCGAGACGCTCAGGTTCTGCGCAGTCAAAGGTGACTTGGAACTTCTTGATCTCTGACATCGGCGCACCATAACAGGGGCATTCTGCGCACCTGGCGGCGGAGCCCACCAGCGGCCTCCAGGGTCCAGTCCTGACCAACCACCCTCATGCCAAAGATCAGTTACGGGACAGGCTGCGGCCGAGGGATTCAAGGGCCGCCCTCATACGGACCGCCCCGGAAGTACATGCTCCCGTGCGGGCGGGGACGGTCACCGCGCTCATGTGCGGCGTCCGATCGGTCGGCAGGTGCTGACCGCCTGGCCAGCGCTCGCAGCGTCTCCAGGCCGGCCAGGACCTCGGAGCGATTGTGGGACCTCTTCATCCACGGTGGCAGCCGCGCAAACATTGCCCTCGTCGGCCGCGCCCCACCCCGCTCGCGCAACTGCGCACCGACATAGGCCGAAAGTTCGTCGACGTGCTCCTCGTTGTAGGCCCACAGGACGTGGCCGACGCAACGGGTCTGCAGCCAAAGGGGCTGCCAGAAGAACGGATCCTCACTACCGCCCAGTACCGCGCCGACCAGACCGGCGCCCCGCACCTCGGGTTCCCAGCCGGCGACGGCACCGCACCCTCCGCAAGCCAGACGGCGTGGCTGGAACAAAAGCTCGCTGAAATACCTCGGTGCAGGAAGACCGGGCCGGGGAACCACGAGCGCGCAGCCGCCGCACTGCGGGCAGACCACAAGCATTCGGCCCGCGTACTGGGCCAACCAGCCCCCTGGGTCGTAGTGGCGCGCCGGAGCGTCACCCGGCTCAGAATCCATGGCGAACACCTTCCCAGGTTCGCGACGCCGCCCGCGACCTGATGGTGACTCTCTTGTTCAGCGGGTCCTCAATGATCCGAAGGGGCCGTGTGCATGAGGTCTACGCTCGCGAACTCAGCCGTGCGATGACCAGACTTGGCGCGCTTACTGCGAGGCATGGTCGGCGGCCGGGCGTTCCGTACAGGCGGCGTGCGGCGAGGCGGGCGCGACGAGGTCTGGCCCGATGGGGGAGGGGTACCGGAGTGTGCCGTGCGACGGTGGCACGCCTGCCGGTCCCGCGCCCCGGACGACTGCGCGGGACCTGCAGGTCCGGTCCAGCTCTCCGATCGCGAAGAAGTGGCTGGCCATCCTGCCGTACACCTGGGCAGTAACCGCTGCGTTGTCGCTACCGGCGGTGCGGCCGTGCTGGTCCCGGACAAGAAGGCAGCCGAGCGTCACCGCCTGAGCGAGACCGTGATCGACATCTGTCCGTCGGACGCGGCCGGGAATGCGGGATCGTACGCGAGCGAGCCCCAGGTGTTGATGATGAGGTTTCGCAAACGCCGCATCCGTGCTCTCGGCCACGAACCGTTCGGAGGGCGGCGCAGCTTGGGGCTTCCAGAGGGGCGTCCGTACACAACAGGTAGAGTTGACTGCGGTGTTATCCAAGACGCATGTGCAACGGGGGAATGCATGTCGTTCGAGGAAGAGTGGCGTCAGCTCAAAGCGGATGCACTTCGCAGGTCCAACACACACACGGAACTCGCTTCTGCCGACGGCGGTGCCTCGGCTGCGCCGGGAGCGCAGGGTGTGGACCTCGGGCTGACCGACGCGCCGATCCGTGCCAAGGCGTCGAACCTGCGGACCGCGCACCGCGACGCGCGGGAGAAGTCGAAGCTCGAGGATGCCGAGGCCGTGGGAAAGACGCACGCCGGCTGGGATGCGGGAGCTGCCAGCAATGCCAGTGTGTCCGCCTGGCAGAAACGTCTCCGCGAGCTCAGTGATCTGGTCGAGGACGCCACCGACGCGCTCACCAAAGGAATGGACCAGCAGATCAGTGACGACGGCTCGATCGCGGCACAGCTCAGGAAGTCGGCCGACTGGCTGGAGGACGCCTGATGGTCTCCGTGAGCGACCTCGACACGGCGAAGCCCCAGCAGTGGCGCGACGCGGCGAGCGACGCGGTCGAGGCCGCCAAGCAGTGCGACGGCATCGCCTCCATCGCCCGCGACGAGATGGCGGCCACCCTGCGGCAGTGCTGGGTCGGTGACGCCGGGCGTGCGGCGCGGGAGAAGTTCGTCAAGCACGCCGACGACTACGAAGCGGCCTCCGTTTCCCTTCGCGCACTGGCCCGGGTGTACGACGGCCTCGCCGACGACATCACTGACGCCCAACGCGACCTGCACAGCAGCCTCGACTACGCAGCGCGACACGACCTGAAGGTCGACGACAGCGGTCGCGTCGACTTCGCCCACCCGGTCGCGACGTCACCGGACAGCGATGAACATCAGAAGGTCACTCACGCGCACCAGGTGATCGCGGATGCCTTGACGAAGGCGGACAAGGCCGACGCCGAGGCGGCCCGCACACTGCGGACCATCGAGGGACTGACCGGGATCGGCGATCCCAAGCTGGCCAAAGAGGCCCTCGACGGCAACAGCCCACTGGCCATCGCGCTCCGTCTGTCCGGCGGCCTGGACGGTCTCCACCCGATCAACGTTCCGCCGAACGTCCTCAATCAGGTGAAACTGGCCTCCGCCGAGACCGGGGTCAGCCAGAAGCTGCTGCTCGCCATCTTGTGGCAGGAGCAGCAGTGGTACCAGAACTCCAACCCGAGCCTGAGCGGGCCGCTGACAGAGTTCGGTCGGTTCTTCGACTGGAGCCTCACCCTCGGAGCGAAGCCCGACAAGTCGCTGGGCATCACGCACATGAAGCTGGAAACGGCCCGGTCGGTCGTCGACCAGCACCGCGAGGCGTTCCAGCTCGAAGACGGCAGATACCTCAGCGACCTGAGCGACGCCGAACTCGCCGCGAACATCGAGGGGCACCCCGACCTGGACGTCCGGTTGAGCGCGTACCACCTCTCGGACCTGCGCGACGATCCCTACGGCTCCGACACGGACAAGCAGCTGTTCACCCTTTACGCCGCCGACACCCCTGACGTGCGGGAGAAGAACGAGCAGTACGGTGACGACTCCGACCACCGCGGCGCCGACATCAAGGTGCGAGGCAAGAACTGGGACAAGATGGAGCCGCACCTCGACGACGCGATGGCCTGGAACGCCCTCAGCGACGATGAACGAGCCAGGGCCATAACGCAGTTGGAGTCGCAGACTCCCGCAGGACACCACGTCTCCCTCGACCCGCTCTACAGCACCGGCCAGACCACCGGCACCGGCACCGGCGAGCCCGAACCGGGAACACCGTCACCGAGCCCCGGCCCGACCCCCACGCCGCCAGGAGCCCACTGACCCCATGAAGAGGACCGCACCGGCGCTGATCGCATGTCTTCTGGCGGTACTGCTCACCGCATGTGACGCCGTCAAGGCCCCCAGCTCCGATCAGCTCACCCCCATGCCCAGCAACGTGCCTACGACGCCGCAGTACCGGACGGCGGATGACGTGGTGGCCGCACTCGAGCGAGGGGGCATCACCTGTGACGTGCTCCGGCGCAAGGCCGGCGGCCTCGACTGCAAGACCGCGATCGACGGAGCGGAGGTGGAGAACCAGATCCAGGTGTTGAATCCCAAGAAGTCCAGCCGGAACGAGGTCGGGGACTCCATCGCCAGTTGGCGCAGCAGCGGCAACACCATCGTGGCCGCCGGTAACTGGTTCATCCGCGTCCTGCCCAACGGCTCCCCCGACTATTCCGTAAAGATCGCCAAAGCCGTCGACGCCGTCGTCCTTCCTCCTCTGTATCGCCTGCCCGCCATTCCCCAGAAGCCCCGATACAAGAGCGTTGACGCACTCGCCGACGCGCTGGACAAGTCCGTCGGCTGCGACCGGCGGAAGACGGAGTCAGCCGACCAGGCACTGTGCGAGACGCAGGCGGCGAAGACGCACCCCTGCGGTCGGTCCGGCGACGGACGCGACGCCCACCTCATGCTGCACGACAGCTCTGCCGCTCGGAACGACTACATCCGGCTGCTCCTCAGCGACGACCACGTTCCGTACTACATCGCCACGGCCGGGAACTGGACCATCCAGTTCTGCGACGCCGCCACCGGGCAGGAAGCGGCCCGGGAACTTGGAGGGGTCGTGGTCGACCACAAGACGAACAAGTGAACCGGTACAGCGACGCAGTGCGTCGCGACCGCCGGGCCGGGGATGCTCGCCGTTCCGCCGAGCATCGTGATCTCAGTCGGTGCCGTCCACACGGGAGCGGGCCAGGCCACGCAGCGGGGACGTCTTGTCCCACACGTGCCAGCGCGCCCCGCACAAGGGGTCGGTCTCGTACGTCACCTCCGCGGGAAACCCGTCGACCCTGACCCGCTCGGCCGGCGGGCCGTCAAGAGTTCTTCCGAGGGTTCTGCCGCAGCGGGGACAGTGGTCCGGGGTCCGCATGGGGTACATGCCCATCGTCACCGCTCCTGTCGTACGCCGGTGCCTGTGGTCTTGGTGAGCGCCGCCCATCCACTCACGGCTGCGGTGTCGCCGTCGCACGACGACACACGCCATGCGTCGGGAGTCCAGGTGAAGATCGCGTCCTGGCCGAAACGCCGCCCCAGTTCGCGTGCCGCGCTGTCGCTCATGCCCGTGACGGCGACACTCTCCTCGACGTGCGTGCCGCGCGCGTCGCCTCCTGCCGCGGGCCACCAGGTGAGCCGCTGCCGGTTGAGCTCATCGATCAACAAGCTCTGAGCGTGGGCGTTGTACTCGGCAGAGGCGGTATGACCACGAGGATTCCAGGCCGTGATCACGTGAAGGGCGGTGTTGCCGGCCGGTTCCGGGAAGGATCCCTCGGCCGTGCCCGGCGAACGCGGTTCGACCCGTACGGTCCGGTCGTGGAAGTGGATGTCCACGACCGCGTGACGGTAGAGCTCCCAGTTCTGGGGCGCACCGGATGCGTCGGTGGTGTGCACAAGGGCCTCCTGTGGAACGAAGGACCCCCTTACACGCCGTGCAGGGAGATCGATGCCTGCCCCCATGGGCATGGGAGCACGGTGTGGCCCGGAAGGTCACCCGCACGGTGTGCGCGATGGCCGACCGGTGGCTTCCCCCGGCCGAGTTCGGCCGGGTCGACCGAGTCGCAAGGTGTCACGCATCGGATCCTGGAGCAAGGGGTTTCGGATCACGTTGCGAAGGCCGGTCAGGAGTGTTAATTTCCCGCTCGGTCACGAGTTCCAGCGCCAAGTCCCGGCTTGCTGGACGGCATCCCGTCCGTCGCGGATGTCCCCGGGGGACGGCCGATCGCCGCGCGTGGTGCGTGGTGAACCGCAGATCACCGGGGTGCGGACAGTGCGCTACCGGGGTCCTTCGACTCCGGGAGGCTGCCCGACCATGCCCGTTCCCTCCGAGACCGAGCCCGACCGCGCGGGCCTGCCGGTCATCGAACTCGCCGCCGCACGGGTGCTGTTCCGAACGGCCGAGGCGAGCGGCCTCGGTTCGCCAGGGACTGATGACCTCTTCGGCGAATGGCTCGACCGCGGCTTCGACATCGCCTTCTACCGCTCCGCGGACCGGCCTCTGCAAGCGCGTGCCGTCGAACAACGGGACGACGTGCCCGAGTGGCTGAGCAACAGCCGTATCGGCAAGGCCCCCTTGGAGGCAGTCTGTCTCAACCCGCGCCGGGATGCTCCCTCCCCGGGTGAGGAGCCCACCCCGGTGTCCCCAGAAGTCGAAGGGACCTCGGAACCCGAGGAGACCACCGAGTCCGCCGAGGGGACGGACACGTGCACCTGCGCGCATGGCGGCATGCCTGGCCTCTGTTGGGGACACGAAGCCGACAAAAGGCAGTACGCGAAGGTGGAGAACCAGGACGAGGACGACGAGGATGACGAGAACGATGACTGCGTCCTGGTGGTTGTGGACGACTTCGCCGAAGGGATGGCGAACGATCCGATCTACGACCTGAGTGACACACTTCCCCCCGACTTCGACAGGCGCTCGCTGCGGGGGCTCACCACCCTGATCGATATCGCCCAGGCGAGACTGGACAGGGAGGAAAGGACCACTGACGGGCCGTGGCAGCTCTGGTGGTCCTCCTGCGGCAGCGACGTCGCAGGGCCCCTGAACGCAACCGACGACACCGATTCCTCCAGTGCCGATTCGGACGAGGGAGTGGACGACGGCAGCTGCTATGTGTCCCTCCAGAACGACGACGACCACACCGTCGAGGTCATCAGGGCGCGCGGGGCGGAACAGCACGTGATGTACTCCGCGCCCGCCTGGGAGCCCGGCAGCGAGCCTCAGGTCCGTGATACTTCGGATGCGCTGCGGAGCCTCCTGGACCGGGTGACGGAACAGGTGCGCGAGGCCGGCTACACGGTGGCGGGCGACTGGACCGTCAACTGGTCACGCTGCTACGTGCTTCTGGCCAACCGGGACTACTGATGGCCATGGCCGCGCTGCCCTCCGCCGTCTGGTCCCGTTGGCGACGAATTCGGCAGTGCTGAGCGTCAAGGTCTCCCTGAGGCCGAAGACGTACGGACGGCCCCGGAGGTCCGGCCGGGTCGCCGAAACAACCCCGCGGCCCGCCACCGCCGAAACCGTTCGCACCTGGCAACAAGCCGGGATGCGATGACAGCTCCGGGCGGGGCGGGCCGTGCTCAGGGGGCGTGGAGGCAGGCGCGTCAGCCGAGCGCGTGCACGTGCGCCCCCACCGAGTTCGACCACGCGTTGCCCGCCGCCGCGTCCCAGTTCGTCGACCAGGTCATCGCGCCGCGCAGGTCCGGGTAGGTCTTGGAGGGCTTGAAGGAGCCGCAGTTGGTGCCCTTGGCCAGGCAGTCCAACGCGTTGTTCACCACCGTCGGAGACACGTAGCCGCTGCCCGCGCCGCTCGTCGAGGCCGGGAGGCCCAGGCCCACCTGGGAGGGGGCCAGGCCGCCCTGGAGCTGGATGCAGGCGAGGGCGGTGAGGAAGTCGACCGAGCCCTGGCTGTAGACCTTGCCGTCGCAGCCCAGCATCGAACCGCTGTTGTAGTACTGCATGTTGACGACCGTCAGGATGTCCTTGATGTTCAGGGCGGTCTGGAAGTAGGTGTTCGACGTGGACTGCATGTCGATCGTCTGCGGGGCCATCGTGATGATGAGAGACGACCCTGCCTTGGCGGAGAGGGACCTCAGGGCCTGCGTCATGTACGTGGCGTTGAGGCCGTTCTCCAGGTCGATGTCGACGCCGTCGAAGCCGTACGTCTGCATGAGGGAGTAGACGGAGTTCGCGAAGTTCGTCGCGGACGTGGAGTCGCTGATCGACACCGTGCCGTTCTGGCCGCCGATGGAGATGACGACCTTCTTGCCCGCGGCCTGCTTGGCCTTGATGTCCGCCTTGAACTGGTCGACGGTGTAGCCGCCGAGCCCGGCCGAGTCGAGGTTGAAGGTCACCGCGCCCGGCGTGGTCGTCGCGTCCGCGAACGCCACCGCGATGATGTCGTACTGGGACTGCACGGCGGAGATCTTCTGGACCGTCGCGCCGTTGTTGAAGTTCTGCCAGTAGCCCGTGACGGCGTGCTTGGGCAGGGAACCGCCGCCACCGCCGCCCGAGGACGCGGTCGTCGTGCCCGTCACCGCCGTCGACTTCGCCGACTCACCCGCCGCGTTCGTCGCCGTGACCTGGAAGGAGTACGAGGTGGAGGCCGCGAGGGACGAGACGGTCGCCGAGGTCCCCGTCGTCGACTGGACCTTCGTACCCGCCTGGTAGACGTTGTAGCCCGTCGCGCCCGACACCGTGTTCCAGGAGAGGGAGACGGAGGAGGACGTGGCGGAGGAGACCGTCAGACCGGTGGGTGCCGCCGGGACCGTGGGGGCCGGGTCGCCGCCTCCGCCGCCGTCGGGGCCGAAGACCGAGAGGTCGTCGGCGTAGTACGGGGCCTGGCCGTACCACCCGTGCGTGTACACCGTCACCGAGGTCGTCGACGCGCCCGTGGTGAAGGTGGTCGAGAGCTGTTTCCAGGAGGCGGAGTCGGGGGTCCAGGTCGAGACGTCCGTGGTGCCGGTGCCCGTCACGCCCAGGTAGGCGTATCCGCCCTGCAGCCACGCGCTCAGCGTGTACGTCGAGTTGGGCTTGACCGCGACGGCCTGGGTGCACTGGGCGTTGTCCTGCCCGGCGGGCGTGCCCTTGAGCGCGGCCGAGCCGCCGTGCACCGGCGAGGAGACGGTCGAACCGCTGCCCGCCGTACAGGTCCAGTTGCTCAGGCCCGACTCGTAGCCGCCGTTCTTGGCGTTGTTGACGTCCGCCGCCTGGGCCTGGCCCGCCAGACCGGTGAGGGAGAGGACGGAGGCGGTGACGACGGCGGCGAGGGCGCCCGCCCATCTCCGTCGGGGCGGTCGGGGCATACGTATGACGCGGTCCACTGGGACCTCCGGTGAGGGGAGGGGAGGGGGGAGGAGAAGGGGAGAACCGGGGTGCGGAACGGTGGCCACCGTCGTACGTTGCTGGCGTACAAGTTGGTCCAGACCAATTGGGTTGTCAAGACCTCTGGTGGGTGACAGGGGTGGCCGGGTGCCCCAATGGGCCCAAAGAGTGGGCGACTTGTGGCATATTCGTCTCACTCTCCGTTGATCAAGGCCGTACCTTCCGTGAGTTGATGTGGAAGATTCGGTGTTGAGGCGGCCATGCCGTGGATATGGTGCTGATGCAAGAGGACGTCACAGGGGCCATCTGAGGCGGTGGTCGACCACCCCGCCACAGTGAACGGGGTGTGTGCAGCGTGCCGACCGCGATAGCCGTCACCAGTCCCGATCTGGTGCTCCCGCCGCACGACCGGCAGACCCCACCCGCCGTGGTCCAGCCCCTCGACAGTCTCGAAAGCTCCCTCACGGGCATGCACGCCCTCATCGAGCAGCACGGATACGTCATCGCGCTCTACCCGGCCTCGGCCGAGGACGCGGTCACCCGGCGGCTGCACACCGTCCGCTCCGTCCTGGAGAGCGACCGCATCGCCCTGCTCGGCATCGACCTGCCGCCGCTCGGAGTGGCCCTGCTGGCCCAGCAGTTGCGGCAGCTGTCGGTCTGCGACTTCAGCCCGGGCGTGCTCGCCTCCTCCGCCCGGCTGCTCGCCCACTACATCTACGCCGGCGCCCTGCTCGGCTCGGTCGCCAAGCTCGACCGGGTCCCGGTGACGCTGAAGTCGCACGCCAAGTCATGGGTGCCGGGCGCCCAGTTCGCCGTACTGTCCCATCCACGCCCGCAGCTGGCCCGGATCGGTCAGGACGAGCTGACCGGGCCCGAGTTCGGCACCCGGCTGCTCGTCGCCGCGGGCCAGCCGCCCTCCGACTGGGTCACCGCGACCCTCGCGCCCGCCTGGCGTGTGCAGGGCGTCGCGACCGTACCGCTGCCGCAGGAGTCGGCCCGCTGGTGGGGCACCACCAAGCTCGCCGAGTTCGCCGCCGGTCTGTACGACGTCTCCGTGCTCTACCAGCTCGTGTCGTCCGTCCGCCGGGAGGAGTGCCACTGGTGCGGTCTCGAACTCATCGGTGACCGATGCGGGTTCTGTGCCGCGCCGCTGCCCCCGCCTCCCGAGCTTCCGACGGCCACGGTGCGGGCAGCATCCTCAGTACGCGCTCTGCCCCGAGGCGCAACTTGAGCACCCGCAGTACACGTGAAGAGCACCAGGCACGACCGCTCGACCCCGCCGTCCCCGCCCCACGATCGAGGTTGTCCGCGTCATGAACTCACGCCAGCGCCGCGGCGTCATCCTGCTGGTCCTGTCGGTCCTGTGCGCCCTGGGCGCCTTCGCCGGAGTGCTCTCGGTGATCCGCGACGTGAACTCCAAGGTCGGCCCGGAGGTGGCGGCGTACCGCCTGAAGAACGACATCGCGCCCTACAAGGAGCTGTCGGCCGACCAGTTCCAGAAGGTCTCGATGCCCAAGCGCTGGCTGTCGAGCACGGCGGTCACGAACCTAGGCCAGATCCGCGGGAAGATCGCCGTCACCCAGCTCCAGAAGGGCTCCCTGCTCCAGACCGACATGATCGTGGACCGGCCCGCGCTGGAGGCGGGCCAGCAGGAGATCGCGATCATGATCGACGCGGCGACCGGTGTGGCCGGAAAGATCGACCCCGGCTCCAGGGTCAACATCTACGCCACCTTCAAGGCCGAGAACGACAAGCAGAAGGACCAGTCCAAGGTCATCGTGGCGAACGCCCGCGTCATCGACGTCGGCAAGCTCACCGCCCTCGACCCCGGCCAGTCCAGCAACGACCGGCGCAACAGCGCCACCCAGGCCGTCCCCATCACCTTCGCGCTCGACACCGCCGACGCCCAACGCGTCGCGTACGCCGAGTCGTTCGCCGAACACGTCCGCCTCGCCCTGGTCGCGGGCGGCTCCGACGCGACCGTCGCCCCCGGCGACCGTACGTACACCCTCGACGAGGACAAGTAGGAGGCCGCGCATGAGGTCCACGCCCACGGGGCTGTGCCGATGACCATCCGTATCCTCCCGGCCGTCAGTGACGTCGACTCGGCCCGCGCGCTCGCCACTCTGCTGAGCCAGCTCGCGGACGCCGAGCCGGCCCCGCCCGTCCCCGACTCGACGGCGCTCCTCGACACCCTGGCGCGGCTCGCCGCCGAGTCCCTCGACGAACTGCCCGAAGTGGTCCTGGTCCATGAACGCATAGGTCCCGTACCGGCGTTGGACCTGATTCGCGACGTGGTCATGCGCTTCCCCGCGATCGGCGTCGTCTTCATCACCGCGGACACCAGCACCGGTGTCCTCACCGCCGCCATGGACTCCGGCGCCCGCGGCATCATCGGCCTCCCGCTGGGCTACGACGCCCTCGCCGAACGCGTCCAGGCCGCCGCCGGGTGGTCGCTCGGCATGCGCCGCCACCTCGGCAGCGGCACCCCCGAGCTGTACGCGGGCCCCGGCGGCACCGTCGTCACGGTCACCGGGGCGAAGGGCGGCGTCGGAGCGACGGTCACCGCCGTCGAACTCGCCCTCGCCGCCCAGGCGTCGGGGCGCAGCGTCGCGCTGGTGGACCTCGACCTCCAGTCCGGGGACGTGGCCTCGTACCTGGACGTCCAGTTCCGGCGGTCGATCGCCGACCTCGCCGGAATCAGCGACATCAACCCCCGCGTCCTCCAGGACGCCGTCTACACCCACGACAGCGGAGTGGGCCTCCTGCTGGCCCCGGCCGAGGGGGAGCGCGGCGAGGAGGTCACCGACCGGGTGACCCGCCAGGTCCTGAGCGCCCTGCGCTCCCGCCACGACGTCGTGGTCGTGGACTGCGGCGCCCAGATGAACTCCGCGACCGCCGCGGCCGTCGAGATGGCCGACCGGGCCCTGCTCCTCGTCACCCCCGACGTGGTCGCCGTGCGCGCCGCCAAACGCATGGTCCGCATGTGGGACCGCCTCCAGATCCGCAAGGCGGAGGAGACGACCACGGTCGTCAACCGTTTCGCCCGCGGTACGGAGATCCAGCCCTCCCTCGTCGAACGCGTCACCGGCACCAAGGTCGCCCGCACCCCCGTCCCCGCCGCCTTCAAGGAACTCCAGTCCGTCGTCGACGCGGGGCGCCTCCAGGACCTGGACACCCGCTCGACGGTCAAGCAGGCGCTGTGGGCGCTGGCGGGGGAGCTGGGGCTGGTGGTCGCCCAGGAGACCGGCGGGGGCGGCGGCAGGCGCCGCAAGGCCTCCTCGGACCGGGGCGCACTGGCCCTGCGGCGCAAGGGCGGCGACCGGGGCGCGGTCACCCTCGAATTCGCCGGCATGTTCCCCATCCTGCTCGTCGTGATGACGATCCTGTGGCAGTGCGTGCTGTACGGCTACTCGTACTCGCTGGCCGGGAACGCGGCGGACGAGGCGGCGCGGGCGGCGACGGCGGCGTACGCAGTCAACGGTGACGTACCCGGGGCGTGCCAGACGGCCGGGAGCAAGCATCTGCCGGGCGCCTGGAACGGCGCCGAGATCCGCTGCGGCGCGGCGGGCTCGGTCATGAAGGCCACCGTCGACGTCAAAGTGCCCCTGTTCTTCCCCGGCTTCGACGCCGGGTGGCGCGTGAAGGGGAACGCGGGCGCCGCGCTGGAGGGGAACAACGGATGAGGCCCTTACGGTGGCTGAGGCGTCGGCTCCGCGACGACCGGGGCGTCTCCATGCTGGAGTTCGCCGGGTTCCTGCCCATCCTGCTCCTCATCGGGATGGCCGCCATTCAGCTCGGCCTCATCGGCTACGGGATCAACCAGGCGGGGACGGGGGCGCGGGCGGCGGCACGGGTCGCCTCGCAGGGCGGCGACGGCACGGCGGCCGGACAGGCCGCGGTGAGCGGCTGGCTCAACCCGAACATCCCACCGCCCGCCCAAGGCCCCGACGTCACCACCGCCACTGTCACCGTCACCGTCCCCGGAGTCATCCCCTTCTTCGGCCCCTACCCGGTGACCCGCCACGCCACCATGCCCACCGACAACTGACCCGGAAACGGACAACCGACGAATGACCGGGAGGAGCTGAACCCATGAGTCTGCGCAGCCGACTCTCCACCCCCGACGAGTCGGGCCCCGCCCGCGAGGACGGACACCTCGTCGCCGTCTACCGAGCCAAGCTCCTCGAGGAGATCGACCTCGCGGAGATGTCGAGCCTGGCGGCGGCCGAACGCCGGGTACGCCTGGAGCGCGTGCTCGGCCACATCATCAGCCGTGAGGGCCCGGTCCTGTCCTCCACCGAGCGCTCCCAGCTGATCCGGCGGGTCGTCGACGAGGCCCTCGGCCTCGGCGTCCTGGAACCGCTGCTCGCCGACGCGTCGATCACCGAGATCATGGTCAACGGGCCGGACTCCATCTTCGTGGAGCGGGCGGGACGGGTCGAACAGCTCCCTCTCCGTTTCGCCTCCCACGACCAGCTGATGCAGACCATCGAGCGCATCGTCTCCACGGTCAACCGCCGCGTCGACGAGTCGAACCCCATGGTCGACGCCCGTCTCCCCACCGGCGAGCGCGTCAACGTCATCATCCCGCCGCTCGCCCTCACCGGCCCCACCCTCACCATCCGCCGCTTCCCCCGCGCGTACACCCTGCCCGAACTCATCGATCTCGGCTCGCTCGACGAGCAGATGCTGATGCTGCTCGCGGCCTTCGTGCGGGCCCGCTTCAACGTCATCGTCAGCGGCGGCACCGGCAGCGGCAAGACGACCCTGCTCAACGCCCTCTCCGGCCTGATCCCGTCCCGCGAGCGCATCATCACCATCGAGGACTCGGCCGAACTCCAGCTCCAGCAGGAACACGTCATCCGGCTGGAGTCCCGCCCACCGAACGTCGAAGGCAAGGGCCATATCACCATCCGCGACCTGGTCCGCAACTCCCTCCGTATGCGGCCCGACCGCATCATCGTCGGCGAGGTCCGCGGCGGCGAGACCCTCGACATGCTCCAGGCGATGTCGACCGGTCACGACGGGTCCCTGGCGACCGTGCACGCGAACTCCGCCGAGGACGCCCTCATGAGGCTCCAGACCCTCGGCTCGATGTCCGAGGTCCAGATCCCCTTCGAGGCGCTGAAGGACCAGATCAACTCGGCCGTGGACGTCGTCGTCCAGCTCACCCGCCACGCCGACGGCTCCCGCAAGGTCACCGAGATAGCCCTGGTCGTCTCGCACGGCCGCGAACAGTTCCGCGTCATCCCCGTCACCCGCTTCGTCCCCCGCCCCGCAGGACCCGACCGTGTCGTACACGGCCGTTTCGAGCACCTTCCGGTGCCGCGCCAGGTCGCCGAGAAGCTGTACGTCGCAAACGAACCGCTGCCGCCCGCGTTCGGCGTGGCCGAGGTCCTCGACGTACTCGACACGAGGCGGGCCATCGGATGACCAACCCCGCCCCCGAAGGGAGGCAGTCATGAACGACCCCGCACTCCTCGCCCTCGGCGCCACCGTGCTGTGCGGCACCCTCGCCGTCGCGGGCGTCCACATGTACGCCTCGGGCCGTGCCCAGCGCCAGGCCCTCGTCGACCGCCTCTCCGGCGGTGGCCCGCTGCGCACCGCGGCCGGCCGCGTACGCCGTTTCGCCGCGATCGACCGCCGGCTGCGCCGCACCCGCCTCGGCCGGACGATCCACCTGCGCCTGTCGGCGACGGGCCTGGACGTGACGGCGGGGGAGTTCGCCACGTACGTCACCGCCGTCGTCGTCGCGCTGTGGCTGATCGCCGCGTCGGTGCTGGCCCCCTTCTTCGGTCCTATCGCCGCCCTCGTGGGCGTGTGGAGCGCGGCCATCTTCCTCAACTGGCAGCGCCAGAAACGCATCGAGGCCTTCATCGGCCAACTCCCCGACGTCGCCCGCCTGCTGGCCAACGCGACCGCCGCGGGACTGGCCCTGCGGACGGCTCTGGCGATGGCGGCGGAGGAGCTCGAAGCCCCCGCGGGCGAGGAACTCGCGCACGTGGCCGACCAGTTGATGCTGGGCCGCACCATCGACGACGCCCTCGGTGAACTCTCCGAGCGCCTCCCGTCCCGTGAGCTGATCGTCCTCGTCACGACCCTGGTCCTCGCCAACAAGGCGGGCGGTTCGGTCGTCAGCTCCCTGCGCAACCTCACCCACACCCTGGAGGACCGCAAGGAGACCCGCCGCGAGGTCCGCACCATGCTCTCCGAGGTCAACGCCACCGCCTTCACGGTCCCGATGCTCGGTCTGGGCTCGCTGCTCCTGATCAACTCCTCGAACGAGGGCGCCCTCGCCCGCGTCACCGGCTCCGGCCTCGGCCAGACCCTCGTCCTGATCTCGCTCGGCCTCTACACCGTCGGCTTCTTCGTCATCCGCCGCCTCGGCAAGATCGAAGTCTGAGAGAGGAGGGGTCACGTTGCTCGCACTGCTGCTCGCCCTCCTGACGGCCGGGGCCGTCGCGGGCGCCCTGCTGGGCATCCGCATGATCCGCGCCGACGCCAAACTACCGAGCGACCTCGCGCTCGCCCTGGAGGTCGGCGGGACCCGCGTCTCCACGGCCGAGTCCGCCGTCGACCGCCTCGGCATGCGCTTCGCGCCCACGGTCCTGCGCCTGATGGGCCCCCGCCGTGTCGAGGCCAAACGTCGCCGCATCGACATGGCGGGCAACCCCGGCGGCCTGACCCTCAACCGCTACGCCGCCCGCCGCGCGGTGTACGGCGTCTTCGGCGTCGTACTCGGCCTCGTCTTCCTCTCCAACGGCCAACTTCTCTTCGCCGTCCTCACCCTGACCTTCGGGCTCGTCGCCGCCGACGCCCTCATCTGGCAGGCCGTCCGCGAACGCAAGGAGGTCATCGACCGCACGCTCCCCGACTTCCTCGACGTCCTCGCGGTCGTGGTCTCGGCGGGACTCGGCTTCCGCCAGGCGCTGGACCGGGTCGCGGAGAAGTACGAGGGCCCCTGGGCGGACGAACTGCGCATCACGCTGCGCCAGATGGACATGGGCGTCAGCCGCCGCCAGGCCTTCGACGAACTGCGCAAGCGCAACTCCTCCGAGCAGGTCGCCCAGTTCGTCTCGGCGCTGCAGCAGGGCGAGGAGCTGGGTTCCCCCATCGCCGAGACCCTCATCCAACTCGCCACGGACATGCGCCGTACGGACGCCCAGAACGCCCGCCGCCGCGCCGCCAAGACCATCCCCAAGGCGACGATGGTGACCCTCGTGTTCATGCTCCCGGCGACGATGATCCTGATCGCCACGGGCATGTTCCTGGGGTCGGGCACGAACTTCGGTTCGATCCTGGGCCGCTGATGACCAGCCGCCGTACTCCCCTGCCGAGGCCCTCACCGCCCTGGACGCTCCCTCAGTGGCTGGCACAGCCCCCGCCGTGGCTGACCCGGCTGTGGGCGCGGCGGCACCTCGCGAGCACCGAGGACGGCTACCTGGCCGACGACGCCCCGGCCCCCGGAAGCGTGCGCCTCCAGCTCAACGCCCTCCAGGCACTGTGCCGCCAGGCCTTCGGCGTCCGCCTCGCCGCGATCGCGATCGGCGCCCCCTTCGCGATGACCAACGCCGTGAACGGCCCGCCCCGCTACACGGTCCTGGCCGCCGCCGTCCTCGGCGTCATGGGCTCGTACGCCATGCTCAGGGACTGGGAACGGTTCGGCCCCCGCCTCCTCGCGCACCCCGGCCTCATGGCCGTGGATCTGACCTTCGGCGCGGTCCTGCTCCTGACGGCGTCCCCCGCGTCCCCCCTCGCGTACGCGACGGTCTGCACCCCACTTCTGGCAGGCCTGCTGTACGGCTGGCGCGGCTCGGGCATCTTCACCGGCCTGCAGCTGATCGTGCTGGTGACGGTGTACCGGGCCTGGCAACACCACCCGGGATCCGGCGCCAGCACCCTCCTCGTGGCGGGCTTCTGCGTCGGCGCCGGCATCATCGGCGTCACCCTGCGAAACCTGATGTTCCGCTTCGGTACGGCGAGCCAGGCACTGTCGGAGGCGAACTCCCGCCTGGCCGTCGCCGAGGCGGTCGAGTCCGAACGGGCCCGCCTGGCCCGTGAGATGCACGACTCGGTCGCGAAGACCCTGCACGGCCTGGCCCTGGCGGCCGAGGCCCTCGCCACCTCGGCCGCCGCCGGGGACGCGGACCCGCACACGCTGGGGCGGCAGGCGACGATGGTCGCGGGCGCGGCCCGCCGGGCGGCCGCGGAGTCCCGCGACCTCCTCTCCGACCTGCGCCGCCACACGGACCTCACGAGTGCGAACACGGACGTCCTGTCCGAACTCGACTCTCGGGTGCGGGCCTTCGAGTCCCGCACCCACCTCCGCACTTCCCTCCACCACCGGGGCGAGCCCCCGATCCTCCCGTACGCCACCGCCCACCACGTCCTGGCGATCGTGTCCGAGGCGCTGGAGAACGCGCACCGCCACGCGGACGCGACGCGGGTGACGGTGGAGCTCGACGTGTCGGAAACCGAGTGCGCCGTACGCGTACGGGACGACGGAGTCGGTCTGCCCCCGCCCGTCGCCCTCGACGACCTGACCAGATCCGGCCACTTCGGGCTGCTCGGCATGGCGGAGCGAGCCGCGTCGCTGGGCGGCCGTATCGACCTGAACCGTTCCCCACAAGGAGGCGCGGAGATTCACCTGACCCTCCCGCGATCCTCCGCCGTCCCCCACCGTCCCCCCACCCCCCAAGAGGAGGCCGCACATGCCTGACCAGGCACTTCCCGGCCCGAACCTCCGTGTACTCGTGGCCGACGACAACCCGGTCGTCCGGGCCGGCCTGGCCGCGCTGCTCGACGGCCACCCGGACCTCGAGGTCGTCGCGCAGGCGGCCGACGGCGAGGAGGCCATCGCGGCCGCGACCCGACTGCGCCCGGACGTCGTCCTCCTCGACGTCCGCATGCCCGGCACGGACGGCCTGACGGCCCTTCCCGCCCTCTCCCTGCTCGCCCCCGTGATGATGCTGACGTACAGCCGCGAACCCGAGGTCGTGGCCGAGGCGTTGCGGCGGGGCGCGGTCGGCTATCTCGTCCACGGCGAGTTCACGGCCGCCGAACTGATCTCCGCCGTACGGGAGATACGGCACGCGAAGGCGACTGTCCCGGATTCACTCGGTGTTTCGTACGAACCGAACGATTTTCCTTCGCACCTGCAACTGGTTGTGGGACAGTCGTCGAAGGCCCGGTCCGGCCTCGCGGCGAGGCTCCACCGCCGCGTGCCCAACCGGCTCAACTTCGGCCTGAGCTCACGGGAGGTGGAGGTCATGGATCTCATCGCGTCCGGCATGAGCAATCAGCAGATCGCCGCCGCCTGCTTCATCAGCGAGAAGACCGTCAAGAACCACATCAACCGCATCTTCGCAAAGCTGCACAGTTCCTCGCGCAGCGAAGCGATCGCCCACTGGCTGGGCACGGCACGTGAGGGGTGGAGCCGATGACTCCACCGACGGCAAGTTGGGCCCCTGGGCCCACCCGGAGTAGGCGTGGTCTCACGTACGGTGCTCGGGTCGGTAGTGGTGGCGTCGGGTGGGAGGACAGGGGCCATGGTGACGAGGGACTGGACGCTGAGGGTGGGGGTCCGGGTCGAGACCTGGGCGAAGACCGTCGCCGGTCGGATGCGGGGCCGCGGACGGGACGCCGGCGCCGGTTTCGTGGAGTACGCCGGGTTGATGATCATCATCGCGGGGATCTTCACGCTGATCGATCAGATCGGCCTCGACGGGCTGATCTCGGGAGCGATCCGGACGGCAGTCACCCAGGTCACCGGCGGTGGCGGCGGCTGATCCACCCGGCCCGCAGCGACCGAGGACAGACCCTCCCCGTCTACATCTGGCTGTCGGGGATTCTTCTCTTCGCTGCGCTCGCCTTCTTCGTGTTCGCCCAAGCAGCGTCCGCCCGGAATGGAGCTCAATCCGCGGCGGACGCTGCGGCGTTGGCGGCCGCACGGGACTCCCGCGACGAGCTGATGACAGGCTTGACGGGAGCCGTGGGCACGGATGACCACTGGCTGGACTGGCTCAAGGGCAACCTGTTCAAAGGCACCGGAGCCGCGGCCGCGGCCGGTCGGCTGGCCGCCGAGAACGACTCGACCGTGCAGGGTTTTACCCCAACCGCAGTGAACGGATTTCCGGGCTACCGAGTGGATATCGAGACCCGGTACACGGTTGGCAAGTCGATCATTCCCGGCACGGACAAGCACGCGACGGCCCATGCCACCGCTGTCATCCAGCCGCGCTGCGACTTCGATCCGGCCGCGGATCCCAAGAAGCCCGTGGAACTGAACTGCGACGGCCAGACCGTCGACATCGACCCCGGAAAGTTCGATCCGGCCGACCTTCCGGATGCTTCCGTGCTGTTCTCTGTGCATCTGGCCGAGTGAGAGGAAGCCGTACCGATGGATCTCCGGCACACCATGAAGGGCCGACGGGCACTGGCCGCGGTGGCCATCACGACTGGGTTGCTCCTCACGGTGTCCGGTTGCGGCGGGGGAGACGGCGGTGGCAAGCCGAGCGGGACCTCGACCTCCCAGTCGAGCAAAGGCGGCGGAAGCAAGCCGCAGGCGTCTCCGACACCGAGTCAGGCGACGGCACTGGCGGAGGTGAAGGGCGGCGACATCACACTCACCGTCACCTCGGCCGTCCGTGACCAGGGAGGCTATGTCACCGTGAGCGGCAAGGTGACCAACGGTGGCGGCCAGTTCTGGATCGCGTCGAACTGGCGTGGTGACGAGCGGGAGTTGAGCGGAAACGGAGCCTCCCTCGCCGGAGCCTCCCTGATCGACAGCAAGGGCAAGAAGAAGTACCTCGTCCTGCGGGACACCCAGGGGCGCTGCCTCTGCACGAAGTTCGACGGCGGTGGCGTCGAAGCGGGCCAGTCGGCCGACTGGTTCGCCCAATTCCCCGCACCCCCCGCCGACACCACCAACGTCGACTTCCAGGTCGGCTCCATGCCCCCCGCCTCCATCCAGATCTCCGACGGCGAGTGACCATGGCCCTCCCACCCCGCAGCGCAGCGACCACGCTCACGGCCCTCGCCGTACTGGCCGCGCTGAGCCTCACCGGCGGCCCGGCGCACGCCGACGGCACCGACCCCAGTGCCCCGCCGGGCAGCGTCACCACCTCCCCACCCCCCACCGTCGACCCCACCAGCCCCGGCCTGAAACTCGCCGACGGCGCCACGCTCGCGCCGGCCAAGGTGTTGGACATCAAGTCGGTCGTCGAGGACCTCGGGGGTGAGGAGCGGCGGGAGGACACGAACTCGGACGTGACGTTCGCGTTGCAGGCCGAGGTGCTGTTCCCCAAGGACAGTTCGAAGCTGAACCCCGACGCCCGTTCCCGTATCCAGGCGATCGCGGACGAGATCAAGAACCAGAAGGCGACGACGGTCAGGGTGTTCGGGTTCACCGACAACCTCGGCTCGTACGCCCACGGCCTGGTCCTCTCCAAGAAGCGCGCGGAGATCGTCCACGACGAACTGGCGGCGGCGCTCGGCTCGACGGACGTCACGTTCGAGGTGCGCGGCTACAGCGAGGACTACCCGATCGCGGACAACACCTCGGAGGAGGGCCGCCGGAAGAACCGCCGGGTGGAGGTGACGTTCCCACGCGGCGCGGTGAACGGTGCTTCCTCGGGAGCCCAGAGCTGAGAACCTGGTGACATGAGAAGAATCGTCCTGATGATGTCGGTGTCCCTGGACGGATTCATCGAGGGACCGAACCGTGAGATCGACTGGCACCGCGTCGACGCGGAACTGCACCAGCACTTCAACGAGGAGATCAGGAAGCTCGGCGGCCTGCTGGAAGGCCGCGTGACGCACGAGCTGATGGCCGGGTTCTGGCCGACGGCCGACCAGGATCCGGACAGTACGGCCCAGGTGGTCGAGTTCGCGGGGATCTGGCGGGACATCCCCAAGTACGTGTACTCGCGGACGCTGGAGCGGGCCGACTGGAACACCACGATCGTCCGCGACGTCGTACCGGACGAGGTCAGGGCGCTCAAGGAACAGCCCGGCGGGGACCTCGGCCTCGGCGGCGCCGACCTCGCGGCCGCGTTCCTGCGGCACGACCTGGTCGACGAGTTCCGGGTGTACGTCCATCCGGTGCTGATCGGCCGCGGCAAACCCCTGTTCCCGGAGTCGCACACCCCGACCGGTCTCCGGTTCGCCGAGTCACGGGCCTTCGGCAACGGGGTCGTACTCCTGCGCTACGAACGCGACAGCACCGCCCCCGCTACCGGAACCGCCGACGCGTAAAGGTGTTGTCCGCGAGCCGGGGCATCGGTAGGAAGGCTCCATGACTGTTCTCGGCGTTGTGTTCCGGCCCCAACTGCCCCCCGAGCGTCTGCGGGCCGTCGCGCGCGCGGCGGACGACGCGGGCCTGGAGGAGCTGTGGCTCTGGGAGGACTGCTTCCTCGAAGGGGGCATCTCGGCCGCGGCGGCCGCCCTCGCCTGGACCGAACGGGTCCGGGTCGGCGTGGGCCTGCTGCCCGTCCCGCTGCGGAACGTCGCCGTCACCGCGATGGAGGCCGCGACGCTGCACCGGATGTTCCCGGGGCGCGCGATCCTGGGCGTCGGTCACGGCGTACAGGACTGGATGGGGCAGGTCGGGGCGCGTGCGGAGTCGCCCGTGACGCTGCTGCGCGAGCACCTCGACGCGCTGCGCGCGCTGCTGCGGGGCGAGCGGGTCAGCACGGACGGCCGGTACGTGAAGCTGGACGGCGTCGCCCTCGACTGGCCGCCGACGGGGGCACCGGAGGTGCTCGCGGGCGCCACCGGGCCGCGTTCGCTCCGGCTCTCCGGGGCCGCCGCCGACGGCACCGTCCTCACCGCCGCCACCGGGCCGGAAGGGGTACGGCGGGCGCGCCGGCTCATCGACGAGGGGCGCGAGTCGGCGGGCCGGACCGACCACCACCGGGTGGTCGTCTACCTCCACACGGCCACCGGACCGGACGCGGCGGCCCGGCTGCGCGCCGAGATCGAGGCGAACGGTGAGGATCCGCTGCCGGAGCACGGCGTCGCCGGGGACGCGGGCGCGGTCGCCAAGGCCGTACAGCGCCTCGCGGAGGCGGGCGCCGACACCGTGGTCCTCCAGCCGACCGCCGACGAACCCGACCCCGAGGCCCTCGTACGGTTCGCGGCGGAGGAAGTACGGCCGCTCATCACGTAGGCCGGTCGTTGTCAGTACCCGCTGCCACACTCGTCGGCATGAGCGATGACGACGTGCGACTGAGGGACGTGGCCGAGGCAGACCTCGACCTGTTCCTGGCCTACGAGCACGACCCCGAGGCGGCCCGGCGGTCGAGGTTCACGCCCCGGCCGCGGGACGCGTTCATGTCCCACTGGAAGACGAGGGTCCTCGGCGACGACACCGTCCTCGTGCAGACGGTCACCGTGGACGGTGTGCCGGCGGGGAACCTCGTCTCCTGGTGGGACGGCGAGCGGCGCTTCATCGGCTACTGGTTCGGCCGCCCGTACTGGGGTCGGGGGATCGGCACCAAGGCTCTGACCCGCTTCCTCGAGCTGGAGAAGAACCGCCCCCTGTACGCCGACCCCTTCACAGGCAACACCGCGTCCATACGCCTCCTGGAACGCCACGGCTTCCAACACCACGGCACCATCCACCACGGCGACGACGACCACACCCTGCTCGTACTCCCTGAGGAGTGAAGGCACGGGCGACGAGCACCCTGGCCGCCTGGCCCCAGAACCCCGTTGCCCGAAGGAAAACCCCTCGCCTCCCCACCACCCCCTTGAGAAGATCCCCCCATGACCACCACCCGTACCTTCGAAGCCCTCGTGGACGAGGGTGTGGCGGCGCCCGTCGAGGGCTGGGACTTTTCCTGGTTCGAGGGGCGTGCCACCGAGGAGCGGCCCTCGTGGGGGTATGCGCGGGCGATGGGGGAGCGGCTGGCGCGTGCGTCCGCCGCGTTGGACATCCAGACCGGTGGCGGTGAGGTGCTGGCCTCCGCCCCGACGCTGCCCCCGCTCACCGTCGCCACCGAGGGCTGGCCCCCGAACGTCGCGAAGGCCACCGCCCTGCTGCACCCCCGTGGTGCCGTGGTCGTCGCCTCTCCCGAGGACGCCCCGCTGCCCTTCGCGGACGGCGCCTTCGACCTGGTCACCAGCCGGCACCCGGTCGCGACGCACTGGTCCGAGATCGCGCGCGTCCTGCGCCCCGGCGGCACGTACTTCTCCCAGCAGGTCGGCCCGGCGAGCGTCTTCGAACTCGTCGAGCACTTCCTCGGCCCGCTGCCGGAGGACGTCAGGAGCGGCCGGCACCCGGACCGCGCCCGCGCCGCCGCCGAGGCCGCCGGGCTCGACGTCGTCGACCTGCGCGCGGAGCGGCTGCGCATCGAGTTCCACGACATCGGTGCCGTCGTCCACTTCCTGCGCAAGGTGATCTGGATGGTCCCCGGCTTCACCGTCGACCGGTACCGGACCGAGCTGCGTGCCCTGCACGAGCGGATCGAGGCGAAGGGCCCGTTCGTCGCCCACAGCGCCCGCTTCCTGATCGAGGCGCGCAAGCCGCGTCGTTCCTACGGATGCCCGGGGATGCCTTGGGATGCCCGGTCATCCCCAGGTGTCCCTGCGAAGGGCTCACGCTCGGGCTCAGGCGTGCGGGCCCGCCGTCACCCTCCCCACCACCAACTCCGCCTTCGCCTCCAAGATTTCGCCCACCCGTTCCACCCGCTCCGCCAACTCCCGTTCCCGCTCCGCAGTCAGCCCTTCCAACGGCTCCACGGTGACCGTCGTACGCCCTCCCCGGCGCCGCTGGTGCCAGACCCCGGCCACCACACCGTCGACCAGCAGCACGGGGAAGTTCCCGGCCTGACCGCCCGCGAGAGCACGCGCGTACGCCGGCCCGGGGAAGAGCACCTCGCGGGGCCCCGCGGCGATGGCGTACGCGTCGAAGTACGGAAGCAGCCGCACCCCGCGCACCGGCGCCCCCGGAAACTCCGTGTCACCCGCCGCGACCCACGCCGGCCCTTCGAAGTCGACCTCCTCGATGACCCCCGCCCCCGCCAGCGAGGCGAAGAGCTCCGTGGCCCAACCGCGCGGAGCGGCGGCCCACTTGGCGAACTGCCCCGGCGTCGCCGGTCCGTACGCGCGCAGATAGCGCCCTACGAGCAGGGCGAGCCCCTCGTCGGCGGCGAGCGGCTCGAAGTGCGGGGGCCGGGTGTACGTCACCTTGCGGCCCCGGTCCGGGGCGAAGCACAGCGCGCCGCGCTGACCCGCCCGGTGCATGACCTGCCGCCAGCGCGGCCACATGCCCTGGAACGCGGGCATCACCAGGTCCCCGGCCCAGGACCCGGTGCGTGCCACCACCTCGTCGCTCAACTCGTCGATGGTCAGCCGCGCGCCGTCCAGGGCGTCCCCGATCGCCGCCACGACCTCGTCCGCCTGCTCCCCGGTGAGCCGGACGGCGGGCGCGAAGGGGCTCCGGCCGGACGGGATCGCCGTCAACGCGGCCGTCCAGAGGGGAAGTTCCGCGGTGGGGAGCAGATGGACGGTGCCGCGCGGTCCGTACGTCTTCACCAGCGAGCCGTCCTCCCAGAGCGCGGCGCGTACGTCTGCCCGTGTGACCCCGTCGGCGCGTACGCCCACGGACACCTCGGCCGCCGACAGGACTTGTGCGTGCGCGCCGAGCATCGCGCCGACGACGTCGGCGACCGGAGTCCCGCCGCGCGCCGGAACGGCCAGGGACTGGCGCTCCATGCGGCGCGCGCTCGCCTCGTTCCATGTGATCTTCAGGGTCATGGGGCGAAGGTAGGAGGGAATGAGGTCAGAACTTGTCCGCTGGAGTGCCCGGAAACCGATTGACCGAAAACACCCTGATGCGACCTGTCATGGCTGAGATGTCCGTCCGCATGACGGACTTCTGCACAGGGTTTCCACATCGTTATCGGGGGTGGGTCGTCTGGGCTGTTCGCCTCACGTAAGTTCAGACCAAGGTAATTCGCGTGAGCAAAGCTGCGCGTGTGGCACCGCGCAGTGGAGGGGGCTGCGCGGTGCTGCGCCCCCGCCTGACGCCGCATCACCGGTCGTGCACCGTGACCTGCGTCCCGCGCCGTACGCCCCATCGCTCCATCGCCCCGGCCTCCGCCTCCAGGATGTGGCGGGAGCGTGGACGAGGGCGCCCCATGCGCCCCGGCTTCATCGTCCGCACCGCCAGGACGCGGAATTTCCGGTCCACATAGGCGACGTCGATCGCGAACCGCATCCCCAGGGTGTGCACCGCAGCGGCCGGCGAGAGCAGCAGGGCCCCGTCGATCCCGTCGCGCCCGAGCAGTCCACGGCGCCGGGCGCGGGCCGACGCGGCGACCTCCAGCGGCACCGGCGCGGGGATCCCCGGCGTGGTGAGCATGGCCATGGGTGCGAAGTTAGCGGCGCCGTCAAGCGGGCGACACGAAGGCGCGTCACTCTCCCGGAGTACGTGGGGGCGAGTCGGTAGGGAAGACGCAGTTGGTCGCAAACCCTCCGGATCTCTCCGTTTACCTCTCCATTCCCTTTGAATCCGCTGTGATTCGGCCATGGGCAAGCCCTGAATGAGAGGTTCCGGGGCCACCGTGGCGTCGTCGTCCGGTTTCGGAGAGTAGTTGTGGCACGCCGATGCACGCAGCATCACTTACGAAGGGTTATGGTGGAAACCCCCCCTCGGGCCGGTCCGTCTCCCCCCCACGGACCGGCCCGTTTTTTGTGCCCTTACGCCCCACCCCACCGCAGCCTCGGCCTGCGCCCCCGTGCGCCCCCCTGACCCCGGCGACCGGCCTTGGTGACGCAGCGCCCCCACCCCGTTCACCGGTATCGACGAGGCGCCGCCGCTTTCCTCCACCATGATCGACCGGACAGGCCCTTGCCGGGCCGTTGGTTTCGCGGGGGTAGGCTTCGCCCCCGGGGACCGTCATATGGACAGGGGTTGCGCTGAGCGAGGCCGCTCTGCCGCGCCCGTCCGATCCGCACGGAGGGGCTGACAACACGTGAACCTGCGGGACAACCTGCGCCGGCTGCTGCTCAGGTTCTACACACGCAGGGTGGAGGGCCACCTCGACCACGACCAGGTGCCCAAGCACATCGGCGTCATCATGGACGGCAACCGGCGCTGGGCGAAGGCGGCGGGCAGCACGGCCGCCCAGGGGCACCGCGCCGGTGCCGACAAGATCGAGGAGTTCCTCGGCTGGTGCTCGGAGACCGACGTCGAGGTCGTCACCCTCTGGCTGCTGTCGACGGACAACTTCGACCGCCCCGAGGACGAGCTCGTCCCCCTGCTCGGCATCATCGAGGGCGTCGTACGCACCCTCGCCGCCGACGGCCGCTGGCGGGTGCACCACGTGGGCACGCCGGACATCCTGCCCTCCCAGATGCAGACCGCGCTGAAGGAGGCCGAGGAGGCCACCGCGCACGTCGACGGGATAGTGGTCAACGTCGCCATCGGCTACGGCGGCCGCCAGGAGATCGCCGACGCCGTGCGCTCCATGCTCCTCGACGCCGCCGACAAGGGCTCCTCGATCGAGGACATCGCCGAGTCGGTGGACATCGACCTCATCGGCAAGCACCTCTATACGAGTGACCAGCCCGACCCCGACCTGGTGATCCGTACCAGCGGCGAGCAGCGGCTGTCCGGATTCATGCTGTGGCAGACGGCCCATTCGGAGTACTACTTCTGCGAAGTCTTCTGGCCGGCGTTCCGCAAGGTCGACTTCCTGCGCGCCCTGCGCGACTACGCGGCGCGACACCGCCGCTACGGAGGCTGACCCAGGGGGGTGCGAGGGGTGCGCGTCATCCGGAGTTAACGAACGCGTGGTCACATGCTCTTGCATGGCCGCGCATGTTCGAGGGCATAAGCCATGCAGGTCGACGCCCGAACCACGGGTGTCGTATCTCAGCGGACGGCACGGGGCCGTCCGCCCGGGAGGCCCTTTGCACCAGCCCGACCGTGCGGTCCGTACGGACGAGACGGAGGGCCGGTCTCCGGCCCGCGCAATGCGGCCAGGACCGGTCCAGCTCCTCTCCGTCGCTCCCCGACCTCATCCGAGGGGGTACGTCCTTCCGTGGTGACCAGCACAAAGCGTCGTATGCCAGACCGGCGCACCTATGTTCTCGACACCAGCGTCCTGCTGGCCGACCCGAACGCCCTGAGCCGCTTCGACGAGCACGAGGTCGTGCTTCCGATCGTCGTGGTGACGGAACTGGAGGCCAAGAGGCACCATCCGGAACTCGGCTACTTCGCCCGGCAGGCCCTGCGCCTGCTCGACGAGTTCCGGGTGCGGTTCGGCCGCCTCGACGCCCCCATCCCGATCGGGGACCTCGGTGGGACCGTACGCGTCGAGCTCAACCACTCGGACCCCAGCGTCCTGCCCAGCGGGTACCGCCTGGGGGACAACGACTCCCGCATCCTCGCGGTCGCCCGCAACCTGCAGGCCGAGGGGTACGACGTCACCGTCGTCTCGAAGGACCTGCCGCTCAGGATCAAGGCCTCGTCCGTCGGCCTCCTCGCCGAGGAGTACCGCGCGGAACTGGCCATCACGGGCTCCTCCGGCTGGACCGGAATGTCCGAACTGACCCTGTCCGGCGAGCAGGTGGACATCCTCTTCGAGGAGGGACACGCGTACGTCCCCGAAGCGGCCGACCTGCCGGTCCACACCGGTCTGACGATCCAGTCGGAGCGCGGCAAGGCCCTCGGCCGTGTCACCTCCGAGGGCAACGTCCGGCTGGTGCGCGGCGATCGGGAGGCCTTCGGCATCAAGGGCCGCAGCGCCGAGCAGCGCATCGCGCTCGATCTGCTGCTCGACCCCGACATCGGGATCCTGTCGATGGGCGGCCGGGCCGGCACCGGCAAGTCGGCGCTCGCGCTCTGCGCGGGCCTGGAGGCCGTGCTGGAGCGGCGGCAGCACCAGAAGGTGATGGTCTTCCGGCCGCTGTACGCGGTGGGCGGGCAGGAGCTCGGCTATCTGCCCGGCTCCGAGGCCGAGAAGATGGGCCCCTGGGCGCAGGCGGTTTTCGACACGCTGTCGGCGGTCACCTCGCGCGAGGTCATCGAGGAGGTCACCGCGCGCGGCATGCTGGAGGTCCTGCCGCTCACCCACATCCGCGGCCGCTCCCTCCACGACGCCTTCGTGATCGTGGACGAGGCCCAGTCACTGGAACGGAACGTGCTGCTGACCGTTCTGTCCCGCATCGGCGCCAACTCGCGGGTGGTTCTCACCCATGACGTGGCACAGCGGGACAATCTGCGCGTCGGCCGGTACGACGGCGTGGTCGCCGTCGTGGAGAAGCTGAAGGGTCATCCGCTCTTCGCGCACGTGACGTTGAACCGCTCCGAGAGGTCCCAGATCGCGGCGCTCGTGACCGAAATGCTGGAGGACGGACAGATCTGACCCACATGGTTCCACCTGGTTCCATATGGCTCTGTCTGACTCCGTCTGGAGTCACCTGGGACCATCTGGATCCATCTGGCACCACTTGACCCGGTTGGTCAAAACGTGGTGGATGCACGGTAGTTGACGCCGCCCGGCAAAAGGCGAAGAGCCTAGCCGGGCGGCGTCTTCGTGCGCGCTTGTTTCCGCAAAACTCCTGAGGCAAACGGGGTGTGAGCTTTCACACGCAACTGGGAATTGCCTCGCGGCGTCGGGTTACGGCAGAGTCTCACTCCTGTCAGGCCCCGCATACGACACACGTGTACCCCCAGCGGTACCGCACCTCAGGAACACCAGAACTCCATAGAGTCGTCGTATGCCGCCCGCGCACCACGCGGCACTTCCGTCACGGGAGTTGCCCACCGGGCCCGTGCCTCCCGTGACCCCGCAGTTGGGAGGCCAGCGTTCAGGGGCACGATTGCGTCCGCGAGGGTCACCTAAGCGGGCGATGCTGGAAGGAAACCGTGTGAGCCGGATTTCGGTCCGGGGACTCGCAGTGGCCTCGGCCACCGCGGTCACCGCTGTCGGCGCCGTGAGTGGTGTTGCCTCGGGCAACACCGGCCAGCCGTCGAACGACGCCGAGGCGATGGCGAGCGACTCGACTCTCCTCGCGGACATACCTGCGGGCCAGCAGGCCCAGGTGCAGACCGCGTCCCTGACGCAGCAGGCCGACGCACAGGCCATCGCCGCGGACGCGAGCGCCAAGAAGGACGCGGAGGAGGCTGCCCGCAAGCAGGCGGCCAAGGACGCGGTCGCGAAGCAGAAGGCCGCGGCGGACGCCAAGGCGCGCAAGGAAGCCGCGGAAGCGGCCAGCCGCTCCGAGACGCGTGCCGCTGTCAGCCTGGCCCCGCAGTCCTCGTACACCGTCGCCGAGGTCCAGGCCATCGCGCGCCAGATCATCCCCAGCGGTCAGTTCCAGTGCTTCAGCAACATCGTGGACCACGAGTCCACCTGGAACTACAGGGCGCAGAACCCCTCGTCCGGCGCCTACGGTCTCGTGCAGTCGCTGCCGGGCAGCAAGATGGCGTCCGTCGGTGCCGACTGGCAGACCAACCCGGCCACGCAGATCAAGTGGGGCCTCAACTACATGAACGACCGCTACGGCAGCCCCTGCGGCGCCTGGTCGTACTGGCAGGCTCACGGCAACTACTGAGCCGTCGTCACCTCCGGCCGCTCAACCTTTCGAAGCCCCTCCCCGTCCTAGGGTGAGGGGCTTCGGCCATGTACGGTCGGAACCGACGACTCCAGGGGGGAGTGGTGGGGAGCAGCGGGGGAAAAGGACGGATCATGTCGAGAGTGCCAGGGTTGCTCGGTCGGCTCGGCGCCGGGCTGACCGAGCTGGGTGCGCGGTTGGACGAGCGCCGCGCCGAGGTGGAGAAGGAGTCGGAGGGCTCGCTCGACCTGATCGACGAGACCGACGACCGGTCGCCGCGCGGCTCCACGACGACGGCACGGACGGACGAGAAGCCTTCCACACCCCCAGCCGACGCCGCTCCCGAACCCACCCCCGAACGTGAACCCGGATCCGATTCCGAGTCGGAGCCCTCCGCCGTTTCCGCCCCCGCCGCCCACTACACCCGTGGGCCGGAGACGGACACCCGGCCCGATCCCGTCCTGGCCGTGCCGTGGGGCGTACGGGTCGCGGCCGAGGCCGGCTGGCGGCTGCTGGTTCTCGCGGGCACCCTCTGGGTCTTGATGCGGGTGATCAGCGCCGTACAACTGGTCGTACTGGCCTTCGTCGCCGCGCTGCTCATCACCGCGCTCCTTCAGCCCACCGTGGCGCGCCTGAAGAGAGTGGGATTCCCCAGGGGCCTCGCCACCGCGCTCACCGCGATCCTCGGCTTCGTCATCATGGGGCTGGTCGGCTGGTTCGTGGTCTGGCAGGTCCAGGAGAACATCGACAACCTCTCGAACCAGATCCAGGACGGCATCGACGAGTTGCGCAAGTGGCTCCTCACCAGCCCGTTCCATGTGACGGACAAGCAGATCAACGAGATCGCCAAGAACCTGCGGGAGGCGATCGGCGCGAACACGGACCAGATCACGTCGGCGGGGCTGGAGGGCGTGACGGTCATAGTGGAAGCCCTGACCGGCATCCTCCTGACGATGTTCTCGACGCTCTTCCTTCTCTACGACGGCAAGCGGATCTGGGAGTGGACGCTGAAGCTGGTGCCGGCGGCGGCACGGCCGGGGGTGGCCGGGGCGGGGCCCCGCGCGTGGCGGACCCTTACGGCCTATGTGCGCGGCACGGTGATAGTGGCTCTGATCGACGCGATCTTCATCGGCCTCGGCATCTACTTCCTGAACGTCCCCATGGCCGTGCCCCTCGCCGTCTTCATCTTCCTCTTCGCGTTCATTCCGCTGGTGGGCGCGGTGATGTCGGGGGCGTTGGCGGTGGTGGTCGCGGTGGTGACGCAGGGTGTGTTCACCGCGCTGATGACGCTGCTCGTCGTGCTCGCGGTCCAGCAGATCGAGGGCCACATCCTCCAGCCGTTCATTCTGGGGCGGGCCGTGCGGGTGCATCCGCTGGCGGTGGTGCTGTCCGTCGCGGCGGGTGGGCTGGTCGCCGGGATCGGCGGGGCCGTGGTGGCGGTGCCGCTGGTGGCGGTCACCAACACGGTGGTGGGATACCTGCGTTCGTACTCACGCGAGCCGGCACTCCGCCACGCGCCGGAGCCGCGGGGTGCCACAGCGATGGATGTGGCCCCGGTGCGCCCCCCATCTCCTTGACGATTCCCCCCCCGGGCGGGTGGGGGCTGGTCGCGCAGTTCCCCGCGCCCCCAAGACGGGGCTCCGCCCCGCATCCCCCGCTCACCCGGATTCGTTTGGCTGCGGGCCCGGTGGGGGCTGGTCGCGCAGTTCCCCGCGCCCCTAAAAACCTGGGGCGCCGGGGCGGAGCCCCGTGCCCCAGGGGCGCGGGGAACTGCGCGCCAAGCCCCCACCCACCCGCAGCCGAAGAACCCATCCGGGGGTCCGGGGGCGGAGCCCCCAGGTGAAGCCGAGGCCCCGCCCACCCGGCCAGGGTGAACGGGGCCTGAGAGAAGAGGCGGAGGTTACTCCGCGAGAACGGCTTCGGCGTCCAGGGTCGTGGCGACCGCCTGGATCACGGAAGCGATCTTGAACGCCTCCTGGATCGTCTCCCGGTCGACACCCGCCTTGCGGAGCACCTGCTCATGGGAGTCGAGACACTGCCCGCAGCCGTTGACCGCGGACACCGCCAGCGACCACAGCTCGAAGTCGACCTTCTCGACACCGGGGTTGCCGATGACGTTCATCCGCAGACCGGCCCGCAGGGTCCCGTACTCGGGGTCAGACAGCAGGTGCCGCGTGCGGTAGAAGACGTTGTTCATCGCCATGATCGCGGCAGCCGACTTGGCGGCGGTGTACGCCTCCGGCGACAGCTGAGCCTTCGCTTCCGGCTCCAGCTCCCGCAGCACCCGCGGCGACCGCGCCGCGATCGCGCACGCCAGCACCGTCCCCCACAGCTGCTGCTGCGGAAGGTCCGAGTTGCCGATGACCGAGCCGAGGTTGAGACGCAGGTCCTTCGCGTAGTCCGGCAGGGCGGACTTCAGTTGGTCGAGGGACATGGAGGGTTACTCACCCGCCAGGAGCGCCACCGGGTCGAGGGTGTTCTCGCCCTTGGTCCAGTTGCACGGGCAGAGCTCGTCCGTCTGGAGCGCGTCGAGGACCCGGAGGACCTCCTTGGGGTTACGGCCGACGGAACCGGCGGTCACCATGGAGAACTGGATCTCGTTGTTCTGGTCGACGATGAACACCGCACGCTTGGCGAAGCCGTCCTCGCCCTCGATGCCGAGGTCCCGCATGAGCTCGTGCTTCGAGTCGGCCATCATCGGGAAGGGCAGGTCACGCAGGTCGTCGTGGTCCTTGCGCCAGGCGTGGTGCACGAACTCGGAGTCGCCGGAGAAGCCGAGCACCTGGGCGTCACGGTCGGCGAACTCGTCGTTCAGCTTGCCGAAGGCCGCGATCTCGGTCGGGCACACGAAGGTGAAGTCCTTGGGCCATGCGAAGATCACCTTCCACTGACCCTCGTAGGTCTTGTGGTTGATCTGCTGGAACTCCTCGCCCTTCTCCAGCGAGACACAGGCGGTCAGATCGAACTCGGGGAACTTGTCACCGACAGTGAGCACGGGCTCTCCTTGCAGCGAGGAAAAGCCCTTTTTGGGGGCGTTTCCCGGGGGTTGGACGAAGCTGATGTTGGCACACGCTGCATTGATTACGGAAATAGCTACACTCGGTCGTGTTGATCGACTGCAACTATCAGTGACTATGAGTAAGAGGTACGGCCATGGCCAGCCCGATGGGCAACGCAAGCTCCAAGGGCTCCATGGGCGGCAAGGGAGCCATGGGTGGCAAGGGAACCATGAGTTCCAAGGGAGCCATGAGTTCCAAGGGGAACGGGCGCCGTCAGCCGAGCCTCGCCCAGCTGCGCGCCTTCGCCGCCGTGGCCGAACACCTGCACTTCCGTGACGCGGCCGCCGCGATCGGCATGAGCCAGCCCGCGCTGTCGGGCGCGGTATCCGTCCTGGAGGAGACGCTCGGCGTGACCCTCCTGGAGCGTACGACCCGCAAGGTGCTGCTCTCACCCGCCGGCGAGCGTCTCGCCGTACGTGCGAAGGCGGTACTGGACGAGGTCGGCGCGCTCATGGAGGAGGCGGAGGCGGTACGGGCGCCGTTCACCGGGGCGCTGCGCCTCGGCGTCATCCCCACCGTCGCGCCCTACCTCCTGCCCACCGTCCTCAACCTGGTCCACGACCGCTACCCGGACCTCGACCTCCAGGTCCACGAGGAGCAGACCGCCAACCTCCTCGACGGGCTGACCTCCGGCCGTCTCGACCTGCTGCTGCTCGCCGTCCCCCTCGGTGTGCCCGGCATGACCGAACTCCCGCTGTTCGACGAGGACTTCGTGCTCGTCACCCCGCTCGACCACTCGCTCGGCGGCCGGGAGGGAATCCCCCGCGAAGCCCTGCGCGAGCTCAACCTGCTCCTGCTCGACGAGGGGCACTGTCTGCGCGACCAGGCCCTCGACATCTGCCGCGAGGCGGGCCGGGAGGACGCGCCGGTCACCACCACGGCTGCGGGCCTGTCCACCCTGGTCCAGCTCGTCGCCGGCGGCCTCGGCTGCACCCTGCTGCCGCGCACCGCCGTCAAGGTCGAGACGACCCGCAGCAACCAGCTCCTCACCGGCTACTTCGCGGACCCGGCGCCGACCCGGCGGATCGCGCTGGCGATGCGCGCCGGGGCCGCGCGCGGCGGCGAGTACGAAGAACTGGCCGCAGCGCTCCGAGAAGCGCTGCGACCACTGCCGGTACGGGTGTGGGGCCGGGACGCCTGAGCGCCCCGGCCCACGGGCCCCGTCACTCGGTGCGCAGGCCGTCCGGCCGCATCAGGCGCAGCAGCGGTGGCAGGCTGAGTGCGGTCACCAGCAGGACGACTCCCGCGCCGATGCCGGTCATCGACAGCAGGCTCGGCCAGTCCACGCGCACCGAGACGCTCGTCATCTTCTGCAGGACCACGCCCAGGGTCACGCCGACCACGGAAGCGAGCAACAGACCCAGCGCGATCGGGATCGCGGTCTGCCAGAGCACCGACAGGCTCAGCGTGCGGCGTCGAGTACCGAAGGCGACCAGGACGGAGAGCAGTTTCTTTCGCTCGCGCAGCTGTTCCAGTTGGGAGACCAGCAGGCTCGCGCCGATCAGGAACAGGACGCAGGCCGCGCCGACGGACAGGCCGGTGCGGATGGAGGTGTAGCGGTTGTCCTGCTCGGTCGACGCCCAGGTCCAGGCGTGGGCCAGCGGGCTGAGCTTTGCCGTGGTGTTGCGAACGAGGTCGTAGACGTCCGGTGCCGACTGGTCGATCTGCAGGTAGGCGTTGCCCTCGATCGCCTGTGCGGCCCCGGCCGGCAGTGCGCTCGGGGTGAACAGGATGCCGCCGGTCAGACCGTTCGTCGCATCCGTGCGGATCCGGGCTGCCTTGATGTCCTGCGGCACGGTCCAGGCGGCCTGCCTGCCCCTGAAGCTCTCGGCGTAGGAGGGGTCGATGTAGAGGGTTCGGCCGGGCTTGCCGAGCTTCGGCGCGTCCAGGTCGCTGTCGGGGCCCTTGACGAGGAAGACGTCGCCGTCGCGGCACGTCGGCAGCGTGGCCACCTCGCGCAGCGACGCGCAGTTACCGACGGTCACGGTCGTGGACGTGTTGGGGTCCCGCTTCCGGTCGCCCAGCGAACCGGAGCCGATCGCGGTGACCTGTCGTACGCCCTTGGTCCGCGCGAGCTGCTCGCGGGCCTGGTCGAGCGGGACGTCGTACGGGAGGCGGACCTGCATCTGCGCCCGCTGGAGGTCGTTCGACGTGTCCTTGGTGTAGTCGCCCTCGACCCCGGCGAACAGCATTTGCAGGGCGATGGCGCCGGCCACCGCGACCGCGATGCCGTTGACCATGCGGGCCGCCGTTCCGCTGCTCAACTGGAGTCTGCGGATGGCGAGTTGCCAGGACACCGAGCCGGATCCGAGCCGGGCGACGACCGTTTCGACGATCCAGGGCAGCAGCGCCGTGACGCCGATCAGGAGCAGCAGGACACCGCCGATCACCAGGTACTGGTTGAAGTTTCCGCTGGTGTTGCCCTTGCCGATCATCGGGTAGAGCATCGCGAGTCCGCCGATCGGCAGCAGCAGTCGCCACCACAGTCGGCGCCGCGCGGGCTTGGCCGCACGGACCACTCCGAGCGGCTCGATGACGACCCCGCGCAGTGCGAGCAGGGTGACGAGGACCGCGGCCGCGGGCACCGCGACGGCGACCAGGGCGGCCAGTGCGGGCGTGGGGTTCAGATAGCTCGGGAACACGCTCTTGCCGAAGATCTCGACGGATCCCGCCAGTTGACGGGCCAGCAGGAAGAAGACGGTGCCGAAGGCGAGCCCGAGGACGGCGCCCGAGAGGGCCTCGCCCGCGGCGATCCGCCGGGTCATCCGGCTGTCGGAGCCGACCAGGCGCAGTGCCGCGAGCCGCCGGTCGCGCCGCTCGCCGCCGAAGCGCACGGCCGCGGCGATGAAGACACCGACCGGCAGCAGCAGCACCACGAAGACGACGATGATCAGGAGGAGGAGTACCGGGTCCAGTTTGTCGGGCGGTCCGAGGGGCTCCCCGAAGTGGTCGATACGGGTCACTCTGGAGCCGTCGATCCTCGGGGCGAGGTTGTCGGCGCCCGCGTAGAAGCTGAGTTCGTTCGCGCCGACGAGACCGGGCTCCCCGATGGTGCCGATGGTGCGGTAGGGCAGCCGCTCGCGCAGCAGTTTCCCGCTGCCGGACTTCAGCAGGTCCGCCAGCGCGGGGGAGACCACCATCTCGCCCGGCGCCGGGATCTTCTTCACCCCTGGCGGCAGCGGCGCCCGGGCCCCCTCGGGTTGCACCTCGCGTCCGCGGATGTCCTTGTCGCGGTAGGTGTCGTCGACGGCCGCGACGAGAAGGGTCCGATCGGACGCCTTGGGTATGCCCACATCGGTGAACGTGATGTCAGTACGGGCCTTCTCGCGGTCGCTGCGGGCCTGGAGCGCACTCGGCAGCGCCGTGGTGAGCAGCAGTAGCGCGACGCCGAGCCCGACCCCGACGGCCGTGAGGACCGCGCGCATCCAGCCCTCGCGTCCGCCGGTGAAGGCGAACTTGGCGCCCATGGCCAGGTCTCTGGACCACTGCCGGACGCTGGGAGCGGCGCTCATACGATCCGCTCCATGTCGCGGGACTTTCCGTCGCGTACGACGATCTCGCGGTCCGAGTAGGCGGCCACCCGTGTCTCGTGCGTGACCAGCACGACCGCCGCGTTGGTCGACCGGGCCGCCTCCGTGAGGAGTTCCATCACGCGCTCGCCGTTGAGGGAGTCGAGGGCGCCGGTGGGCTCGTCGGCGAAGAGCACGCGCGGGCTGGTGACGAGGGAGCGGGCCACGGCGACCCGCTGTCCCTGGCCGCCGGATATCTCGCCCGGCCGCTTGCCCTTGAGGTCGTCGACCTCCAGCCGTTCCATCCAGGACAGGGCGGTTCGCTCGGCCTCCTTGCGCCCGGTGCCGTTGAGCCGCAGCGGGAGGGCGACGTTCTCGACGCAGGTCAGTTCGGGAACGAGCTGCCCGAACTGGAACACGAACCCGAACTCGCTGCGCCGCAGCGCGCTGCGCTGGGCGTCGTTCATGGTCGCCATCTCCTGGCCGTTGTAGACGATGGACCCGGAGTCCGGTGTCACGATGCCGGCCAGGCAGTGCAGGAGGGTCGACTTGCCGGAGCCGGAGGGGCCCATCACGGCGACGACCTCGCCCGGGTGGATGGAGAACTCGGCGCCGTCGAGGGCGCTGGTGGGGCCGTACGCCTTGCGCAGGTCGTGGGCCGTGAGCAGGGAGCCTGCGGGGGTCATCGGGTTACCGCCTCGGCGAGTTTTTCGAGGCGCGCGGCGGTGAGCTCCAGCCACCGCAGGTCGGCCTCCAGGTGGAAGAGGGCGTGGTCGCAGATCAGCTGGTCGGCGAGGTCGCCCTTGCGCTTGCGGTCCGTCAGGATGCGCATCATCCGCAGGTGCTCGGAGCGCTGTGTGTCGAGGATCTCGGACGCGTCCCGGTGTGTGAGCAGCGCGAGAACGACCTTCGTGTAGAGGGTCGACTGCAGATACGGCTCGGGCTTCTCCGGCGTCGCGAGCCACTGCTGTACGTCGGTGATCCCGGCGTCGGTGATCGCGTACCGCTTCCGCTCCGGGCCGCCGCCCGCCTCTATCCCGTCGACCTCGACGAGTCCGTGCTTGAGCAGCCGCGACATCGTCGAGTAGACCTGGCCGTAGTGCAGCGGCCGGTCGTGACCGAACTTCTCGTCGAAGGCCCGCTTCAGGTCGTAACCGTGGCGGGGCCCGGACTCCAGGAGTCCTAGGAGGGTGTGACCGATGGACATGCCGAGCACTCTACACACGGCGTATACACCGCACGTATACACGCCGCGAATAGATCATGGTGGACCCCACGTCCGTGCAGGTCACGCCCGATTGTCACGGTTCCGTCACCACGATTCCCTCGCCCCCGCCGCCCCTACCCGTCCCATCCCTGGGGGCTACGCCCCCAGCCCCCCGATCGGCCTGAACGGCCTCGTCCTCAAACGCCGGACGGGCTGGAGATGCGGGCCGGGGCGGGCGGGGCACCGGCCCCGTTCTAGAACGTCGCGCGGACCGAGGCTTTCAGGGGCGCGGGGAACTGCGCGACCAGCCCCCACCGGCCCGCAGCCGAAGAACGGACCCCCGGCTTTCAGGGGCGCGGGGAACTGCGCGATCAGCCCCCACTCGCCCGCGGTCGAAGTGCGACCCTCGGCTTTCAGGGGTGCGGGGAACTGCGCGATCAGCCCCCACTCGCCTGCGGTCGAAGTGCGACCCTCGGCTTTTAGGGGCGCGGGGAACTGCGCGATCAGCCCCCACTCGCCTGCGGTCGAAGTGCGACCCTCGGCTTTTAGGGGCGCGAGGAACTGCGCGATCAGCCCCCACTCGCCCGCAGGCAGCAGGCAGGCGGACGCGGCGGGGAGGGGAAGCCGGCGGTGCCTACTCCTCCGTCGCGTCCGTCGCGGAAGCGGACGGTCGCCCCCGCCGAGGAATCGGCCCCGCCCCACCCGGCAACCGCCCCGCCTCCGCAAGCGCCCGCCGCAACAGATACTCGATCTGCGCGTTCGCCGAGCGCAGCTCATCCGCCGCCCACCGAGCCAGCGCTTCATGGACCAGCGGATCCAGCCGCAGCAGAACCTGCTTGCGCTGCTGCGGCTGCGGCTGTGGCCGACGCTCGGGGACCGACCCCCCGGAGGGATCCGTCACTGGTAGAGGGACCCCGTGTTCAGGACGGGCTGCGGAGCCCGGTCACCGCACAGCACCACCAACAGGTTCGACACCATCGCCGCCTTCCGCTCGGGGTCCAGCTCCACAATGTCCCGCTCGGCGATCCGGGCGAGCGCGGCCTCGACCATCCCGACCGCCCCGTCCACGATCTCCCGCCGCGCCGCGACCACCGCCCCGGCCTGCTGGCGCTGAAGCATCGCGGAGGCGATCTCGGGAGCGTACGCGAGATGTGTGAAGCGCGACTCGATGATCGAGACCCCGGCCGCCTCCACACGCGCGTGCAGTTCGACGGCGAGCTTCTCGGTGATCTCCTCGGCGTTGCCGCGCAGCGAGAGACCGTCCGCGTCGTGGGCGTCGTAGGGGTACTCGATCGCGATGTGCCGTACGGCCGCCTCGGTCTGTGTGGCGACGAACTCCAGGAAGTCGTCGACCTCGAAGGTGGCCTGCGCGGTGTCCTCGACCCTCCAGACCACGACCGCGGCGAGCTCTATCGGGTTGCCGTAGGCGTCGTTGACCTTGAGGACGGCGGTCTCGTGGTTGCGTACCCGGGTCGAGATCCTGGTGCGGGAGGTGAAGGGGTTCACCCAGCGCAGCCCGTCCCGGCGGATCGTCCCCCGGTACCGCCCGAAGAGCTGGACGACCCGCGCCTCGCCGGGCGCCACCGTGTTCAGCCCGCACATCGCGATGAACGCGGCGAGGCCGATCAGGATGCCGGGGACGATCAGCGCGGCCTTCGCCCCGCCGGCGTCGACCGTCGTGGCGGCCGCGATCATGCCGGCGCCGAGCAGCAGCCCGACCAGCCCGAACAACAGTGCGAGCCCGCCGCCGATGCTGTGCGCGGCGAACTCCCGTACCCGGGGATCAGGTATCCGCGGCACATCCGCGAGAGCGGAGGAGTCGCTGGGAGTCGAGTCGGTGGGAGTCGGGCCGTTGGGAGTGGAGTCGTGTTCCGGCATTGGTGCCCCCGTCTTCGTACGGCGGAAGCCCGTATGACTCCCACTCGTCCATGGCCGTCCAGGCCTATCTAAGTGATATCACTTTACCCGGCAGGACAACCTTCCACCCCTCCCGCACGTCGGTTGAGATGGGGCGGATGCGATGTCCTGAGTGGTACGTGCTGATTGTCACGTCCCCAAAAGACCGGATCGACAGCCCTTTGTCATAGCGCGTGGTGTTAGTTTGCTGAGCTGACCTCAGCGGCGAACCTGTGTGACGCGCGAACACGAACGCGACACCCGAGCGCGTGAGTGAACGCGGCAGGACACGCGTACAAGAGAGCGCGACACGAGAGCGAGCGGAGCGGACGCAGCCATGGGACGAGCGGAAGAGAGACGAGCGCGGCAGCACGGTGGCCGCCGCGCGGCGGCCATGCCCTCGTCCGGAGGAAAGCCCCGCCGCACCGGCATACGCCGGTTCGTGAACTGGAAGACGATCCTCGGCACGTTCCTGGGCTTCTGTCTGCTCGGCATGGGCGCCTTCATCGTGCTCTACATGGTGGTGTCCATACCCCAGGGCAACGCGGCCGCCACGCAGCAGAGCAACATCTACAAGTACAGCGACGGCAGCACGCTCGCCCGAACCGGCAAGGTCAACCGCGAGATCGTCGGCCTGGACAAGGTGCCCAAGGACGTCCAGAAGACCTTCGTCGCCGCGGAGAACAAGTCCTTCTACAAGGACGCCGGCGTCGACCTCAAGGGCACGGCCCGCGGTCTGATCAACACCCTGTCCGGCAAGGGCAAGCAGGGTGGTTCGACGATCACCCAGCAGTACGTCAAGAACTACTACCTCACCCAGGACCAGACCGTCACGCGCAAGCTGAAGGAACTGGTCATCTCGCTGAAGCTGGACCGTCAGCAGTCCAAGGACGACATCCTCGCGGGCTACATCAACACCAGCTACTACGGCCGCAACTCCTACGGCATCCAGGCGGCGGCCCAGGCGTACTACGGCAAGGACGCGAGCGACCTCTCCGTCGAGCAGGGCGCGTACCTCGCCTCGCTGCTCCAGGCCCCGAGCCAGTACGACTGGGGTGCCGCCACGCCCACCGGCAAGCGGCTGGTCACGGCCCGCTGGAACTACACCCTCGACAACATGGTCGAGGAGGGCTGGCTGCCCGCCGCCAAGCGCGCGACCATGAAGTTCCCGGTCCCGCAGGACCCCAAGGGTGTGCCCGGCATGGAGGGCCAGACCGGCTATCTGGTGGACGCGGCCAACAGCGCGCTGGCCAACCGGCTCGTGACCCAGGGCGCCGCCGCCAACTACGACGACGCCAAGGCGCTGGTCGACGCGGGCGGCTGGACGATCACGCTCAACATCGACAAGAAGAAGCAGACGCAGCTGGAAGTCGCCGTCAAGACGAAGCTCACCGGCAAGCTGGACGCCAACAAGCGCAAGGTCGACGGTGACGTCGAGGCCGGTGCCGCGTCCGTCGACCCCAAGACCGGCAAGGTCGTGGCGATGTACGGCGGCGAGGACTACTTCAAGCACTACGTGAACAACGCGACCCGCCGCGACTACCAGCCCGCCTCCACCTTCAAGCCGCTGATCTTCGCGGCGGCCCTGGACGAGCAGGCCAAGACGCAGGACGGCCAGGACATCACGGCGGACACGGTCTACGACGGCACCAGCGGTCGCTCCGTCAAGGGCAGCAGCATCGGCTTCGCGCCGCCCAACGAGGACAACCAGGACTACGGCGACGTCACCGTCCAGACCGCGATGAACAAGTCCATCAACTCCGTCTTCGCGCAGATGGGCGTCGACGTCGGCATGGACGAGGTCCTCAAGGTCGCCGGCAAGCTCGGCATGGACACCAAGGGCATGCAGGCGGTGCCCGCGCAGACCCTCGGCACCATGGGCGCGAGCCCGCTGGAGATGGCCGGGATCTACGCGACCCTCGACAACCACGGCCGCAAGGTCACCCCGGCCATCGTCGCCTCGGCCGAGCACAAGGACCGTACGGTCGACTTCCCGAACTCGATCGGCGAGCAGGTCATCAGCTCCCAGGCGGCCGACACGGTCACCTCGGTGCTCACCGGCGTGGTCAACGACGGTACGGCCCAGGTCTCGGTGGCCCAGGCGGTCGACCGCAACGGCCAGCAGGTCGCGGGCAAGACGGGTACGTCCGACAACAACAAGTCGGCCTGGTTCACCGGGTACACGCCGAATCTGGTCACCTCGGTCGGTCTGTTCGGAGAGGTCCCCAAGGATCGCAAGGACAGCGCCGGCAAGGTGGTCAAGCAGGGGACGCAGGTCTCCCTGAGGGGCGCCGCGGGCGGCGGCCGTGTCAACGGCGGCGGCTTCCCGGCCCAGATATGGGCGGCGTACACCTTCAACGCGATGGGCAGCGTCAGCACGTTCGACCTGGACACCACCCAGGGCGCGGCGATGGCGCCCACCACCACGCCGACGATCAGTGACACGCCGACCGAGACGCCGTCGCAGACCCCGACCACCGAGCTGCCGACGAGCGAGCCGCCCACCACCAGCGCGCCGCCGACCCCGACGTCCGAGCCCCCGACCACCCCGGCGACGACACCCCCGACCACTCCGGCGGGAACCCCGACCGACGAGATCACACCACAGGACCCGTTCAACCCGAACAACCAGCAGTAACCGTCAAAAAGGCCCGCCAGGGCCTGAGGAGAAGGGCGTCCGGTGACCCACCGGGCGCCCTTCTCGTGTCAACCGGGCCGAAGCTCATGGTCGAGATGGTCGAGATGATTGCGTATATCTGGCGGATTCCCTTGATGGGGCGATTTATTGCCGGTTGATTATCGGCCACAAAGGCCGAAACTTTAAAGTTCTATGAGAAATTCGTTGACTCGGGTTGGGTGTCTGGACCATTCTCCCGTCAACGGGGAGGGGATCTTGGCGACACCTTGCGCTGCGCGCTGACCGGCTGACTGCGCTCAATTCTTGTCCTGTCTGAATCCGCGAACTCCGAACTCGATGTGCGGCTCATCAGGCATGCCCGGATTGTGGTCAAGGTGCCCTTTCCTTTTCAGGGTTCTCGTGGTGCGGGAGCCATGTGAGAAGGGGATGTTTTGAGACTCTGCAGACGAATGCGGGCACGGCTGGCCGCGTTGGCGGCCGGTGCGTTACTCGCCGGACTTACGCAGTCCGTGGCCTGGGCCGATCCACCGGCACCGACGTCTTCCGCCACGAAGGCGGCGACCGAGGCTCAGCGTGACGCGGTGCCGTCGGCCGAGCGGGCCGCGGTGCTGGGCAAGGGGTGGCAGGCGTCCGGCGACGTGGCGTGGACGACCTCGGGGGACGCGGACGGCTTCCATCTCCTGACCGCCAGGAAGAAGGACGGATACAGCTGGCGCACCATTGCGTCGCTTTCCGAGCCGGGATTCGACGCCGACGCCTGGATCGGCAACACCTGCGTCACCGGTTCGGGTAAGCGGGCGGTTGTGGTCTACGCGCCTCGTACCTTCACCAACAAGCCCCAGCTGATGGCTCGGGGCGGGTTCACCGCGGTGGTCGATCTGGCTTCCGGCCGGGTGACGAAGCTGGACCTCAAGGCGTCGCTGTCCTACTACAACCCGGGCTGCGGACCGGGTGAGACAGTGATCCTGACCCAGTCCGGTGGTGAGGACCGGCCCGGCACCCGGCTGTTCCGGCTGGACGCCTCAACAGGCGGGATCGGCAAGCCGATCCCGGTCAAGGGGCAGGTCACCTCGGCCGTCCCGGCTGCCGACGGTTCCATAGCCGCGGCCTCCGGCGCGGAGGTCATCAAGGTCGACGCCAGAGGCGGGCGCACGGCTCTCGCCCGTACCGACGGTGTGCCCTACCGCCTGACGCCCGACGGCGACGGGGGCATCACCTTCCTCGACAAGCACGGTGCCACGTCCAGGGTGAAGCGCATCACGGCCGGTGCCGTCGCGCACCCCGACGCACGTACCACGCGGGCGACCGTGCTGGCCCGGGGCCTCGCCACCGAGACCGGACTGACCCGCAGCGCCGACACCGTGTATGTGACCGGCACGACCAGGCCGACAGCCGCCCGGACGCCGACCACGGTGAAGAGGCTCGCGTCGACGCCGACGGACGTCACCGTCTCCACACGTGGCGAGGCCGTCCTGACCCACACGGCCTGGGCCGACGGCAAGGGCACGCTGCTGCAGCCCGGCGAGGCCACCAAGGCCCGTACGGTGAAGATGTCCCTGACCACCCGCGCCACCGGACGCAAGGCCTCCTTCACCGTCGATCCGGCGCGTCGGGTGTCGGCGTACGCGGGCCAGGGCCGTGACGCGTCCCCGGGGCTGCTGTCCGGTTCCGGAAGTACCGCCAAGGCGTCGGTCGCCGCGACGGCCGCGGGTGACCCGAGCGACCCGGTGGAGGCGGAGCGCACCTGCTCCGTGCCGCGCAACGATGTGCGCAACCAGGCCATGCAGCCCAAGCCGCGCCAGGTGGAGTGGGCGGTCGACATGGCGGTCAAGGGCTTGCTGAACACGCACATCTCGCGCCCCGCGAACTGGAAGAACCTGGGCATGCCCGCGTACATGCCGCAGTCACTCTTCCTGAACCCGGCGCTCGACGGGGGCGGCCGCGCCATGGCGCAGGTCATGCTCGGGGTGACCACTCAGGAATCGAACATGTGGCAGGCCGGCCGGGAGGCCGTGCCCGGGGTCACCGCCAGCCCGCTGATCGGCAACTACTACGGCATCAACCTCTACGACGGCGACCCCAGCAACGACTGGGACGTCGACTTCGCCAAGGCGGACTGCGGTTACGGCATCACGCAGATCACCGACCACATGCGGATGGCCGGCCGTGAGGACGGCCACGGCGGTGCGGCCTGGGACTACCAGAAGCAGCGGGCCGCCGCGCTGGACTACACCGCCAACATCGCCGCGGGCCTGCAGACCCTCGTCTCCAAGTGGAACGAGACCCGCGCCGCCGGCATGATCGCCAACCACGGCACCAGCGGTCGGCCGGAGAACTGGTACTTCGCCCTGTGGGCGTACAACTCCGGCTTCCACCCCAACGCCGGTGACGGCTCGCCATGGGGTCTGGGCTGGGCCAACAACCCCGCCAATCCCGAATGGGACGCCGGACGGCTGCCGTTCATGGAGAACGCGGCCGGCGGCGAGGACGCCAGCGCCGCGGCCCGCCCGCAGAACTGGCCCTACCAGGAGAAGGTCCTCGGCTTCGCCGCCCACCCGCCCTCCTTCCTGGAATCGCCCGGCACGCTGGTCCCCGCGTTCCGCCCCGCCACCTGGAACGGCACCAGCTCGGCCGTCACCGTCAAGGGCAGCGCGCTCTACAACCGGGCCCACCTCAAGGCGCCCGAGGACGCCTTCTGCGACTCCTCCAACAGCTGCGACCCGAGCCGGATCTCCGACGGCGCCTCCAACGACACCGCGAGCAGCGGTCCCTGTGGCCGTGGCGACGTCAAGTGCTGGTGGAACAAGCCGGTGACGTGGAAGACCGACTGCGTCGACACCTGCGGATACGAGTTCGTCCGCTTCGGTGACACCGCGCCGGAAGAGCCCGACGGCACGGCGTATCCGCCGAGCTGCAGCACCAGCGGACTCCCGGACGGGGCTCTCATCGTCGACGACGTCCCGGCCGACACCCCCGTCGTCCGAGCGGGCTGCAGCAACTCCTGGACGAACTCCGGCACCTTCAGCTTCAACTTCGCCAACAACTCGGTCGAGACCGTCTACCCGGCCAAGGTCGACCTCCACCAACTGGGCGCGGGCTTCGGCGGCCACTTCTGGTTCGGTCACACGCGCGCGGACGACACCAAGGGCCAGCGGCTGAAGATCACCGGAACCTGGCAGCTGAACAAGTCGCTCACGGGGCGGGCCAAGGTCCTCGTTCACCTCCCCGATCACGGTGCCCAGACCAAGTACGCGAAGTACCGGATCAAGACCAGAGGCGGTACGCGCACCAAGACGATCTCCCAGCCGGGCAGCAGCAACCGCTGGGTAGAGCTGGGCGTCTACGCGTTCGACAACGTTCCGGAAGTCCAGCTGGACACGATCACTCCCGATGGTACGGGCGACGAGGATGTCGCGTTCGACGCGGTGGCCTTCGTCCCCGGTCGCTACCAAACCGTCGACATCACGTTGCCGGAGCCGAACGACAAGGCGGCGAACATCGACTGGGACAGCATCAACGGACCCCAGACGATGGAGGCTCCTCAGTATGAGCCCGCTCTCCCCGACAACGCGGGCCCCGGCGGCGGCTCCACGGCCTTCAGCGGCAAGCCGGCGAAGCTGAAGGGCTACTCCTGCGGTCCCGCGAACTCGGCCGGCATCAGTGGCTGTTCCCGCCTGCTCACCACGAAGAAGCAGATGACCGGTCGGCCCGCGGTTCGACAGGCGATGTCGGCGCGGAGTCCCTTCGACTTCGGGGACATCGTCCCGTGGTGCACCAACACCATCGGATCGCACCGCTTCACCAGGTTCGAGGCCTGCTTCCACACGACGTACGAATACACGGCCATCGACACGAGTGACGGCTCGGTGTTCGCCGAGGCCGACTTCGATGTCTTCCAGCAGATCAAGCTGAACCAGAAATCGAGGGAGTTCGAGCAGCAGATGGAGGTCTGGCCGATCGGAACCCTGGATCCGAAACTGGTCAACATCACCCTGGACATGCGCTTCAACTGCTTCGACGAAGGCCTCACCTGCGCGTCCCAGCCGGAGCAGTGGAATTCGTCGTTGACCTGGACGCCCGGTGACGCCCACATCGCCAAGGCGACGAAGAAGCACTCCTGGTCCAACTACACCACGACCAAGGGCTGGGACATCCTCGGCTTCAACTGGAAGTTCCAGGGCTACACGCCCGTGGCCGGCCCCACCGCGGTCAAGGTCTACGCCCACGACCTGCTTCCCCAGTGCGACAACTTCGCCATCAACAACACGGAGGGCTGCAGCTTCGGCTCCTACCAGCCCACTTATCAGTTCAATTCGGCGAAGTACCCGGCGGCCGCCGCTCACGCCTGGCTCATCCAGAACGCGTTGTCACCGCACGCGGGGTCGAAGAAGTTCAAATCGCCGATGAACTACCTTCCCAATGGGAAGAACCAGTACGGCCGGGACACGGACGCGAACCGGAAGGTCATCTGCCCGAAGTCCTATGCTTACCACGACGACACCACGCTGCTGCCGGAGCTGGTGTCCACGGATACTCCGGACGTCAAGTCGTGCGACGAGTTCGCCTTCGCGGGGACTTATCAGTCGGCCGGCATGCCCGAGGAGATGCGCGGCCGTAACCCCGTGAAATCCGGCGACGAGTGTGTCCAGACCTACGCGACCCGGGTCACCCAGGGCACCTGGAAACTGTACGACGACGACCGCTACGATCCGCCCACCTTCAAGGAGGTGTGCGGCCGTTCCTCCATGTCCCAGTGGATGAACGGTGGTTCGATGAACCGTTTCGGTGGCTTCGCGTCGTACTTCCGGCTCCTCGACTCCGACTCCTACTGGGTCGACATCCCCGGATTCGACGGCTGCTCGGCCGACGGCCCGAAAGTCGAGTGCACCATGAAACCCTGACCGGTACACCGAGGTGAGGTGAGGTGAGGGGTGCGTGCCTGCCGGGCGCGCACCCCTCACACGCGTTCAGTCCCAGGACAACGCGTCGTCCTTGACGCTGGGCAGATAGCCGCGCATCTTCGTGATGTCCTCGATCGCGCCGGCCAGGTTCTCGGTGAACGTGGCGAGCGACGGCCACCTCCCGCACTCTCCGCCGCTCTCCATGAAGAAGTAGCCGATTTCGCCGTAGCCGGGTCCGGGACGCGCGTCGACGAAATAGCAGGTGGCCCCGTCATGGTTGGCCGCAAGGGGAATCCACTGAGGGTGCCACCACACGCCGAGAACCTCGTCGCTGTCGATGAAACCGCTCAGCCTTCCGGTCAGCCCTGTGGCCTCCCGCGCCGAAAGCAGTCGTGCGTCGCCCGGTAGAAAGGCCCCGGCGTCGGTGTCGTCGGCCCCGTCGTGCAAGGAGAGGAGGCCTATCAGCTGTTCGGGAAATTCGGCCCCCGTCCGCTCCTGCGCCCAGCTGATTGTCGAGGGTTCGGCCGGAGGCCGCAGCGCCGCGTGACTTTCCGGCGCCATTACCTCGAGCCACTGCTCCACACGTGACCACGCGTTTTCAAGGGATTCCCCACTCATCGCGCCCTCTTTCGCCCGACCGACCGGCTGCTCATTATGACGGGCGGCCGAAACGGCGGCGACCCCTTGTGGAGCGCCGTGAGCACCGCGGTGGAGTGTGACCGCCCCGTCCCGCGCGCGGGACGGGGCGGGGCACGTGGCTGATGGGACGGATGCCGGTCACCCTCCGTTGACGTCGTGGGCGATCCGGTCGCCCAGTTCCTTGTCGATGTTGCGCCAGTACTGCAGGGCGCGGTCCAGGACCGGGCGGGAGACGTCGGCCTTCAGGTGGCCGGTGACGTTCGAGACCAGGCGGTCGCGGGCCGCGTCGTCGAGGACCTGGCGGACCATCGTGCCCGGCTGGCCCCAGTCGTCGTCCTCGCGGTGCAGCTTGTACGCCTCGCGCACCAGCTCGCCCGTGGCCTCCCAGCTCGCCGGGTCGCCGAAGCGGGAGAAGTCGGCCGCGGGGCCGCCGTAGGAGTTGGGCGCGTACGGGCGGGCCGCGAGCGACGGCTCGTAGCGCATCGGGCCGTCCTTGGCGTACGAGTTCGCCGGGGCGTGCGGGCGGTTCGGCGGCAGCTGGGCGTAGTTCGGGCCGATCCGGTACCGGTGTGTGTCCGGATAGGAGAACAGCCGGCCGAGCAGCATCTTGTCCGGCGAGGGGCCGATGCCCGGCACCAGGTTGGACGGCTCGAAGGCGGCCTGCTCGATGTGGATGAAGTAGTCCTCGGGGTTCCTGTCGAGGGTCATCCGGCCGACGTCGATCAGCGGATAGTCCCCGTGCGGCCAGATCTTGGTCAGGTCGAAGGGGTTGAAGCGGTAGTCCGCCGCGTCCTCGAACGGCATGATCTGGACCTTCAGGCTCCAGGTCGGCGCGTTCCCGGACTCGATCGCCTTGTAGAGGTCCATGCGGTGCAGATCCGGATCTGTACCGGCCAGCTCGTCGGCCTCCGCCTGGGTGAGGAAGTCGATGCCCTGGTCGGTCTTGAAGTGGTACTTCACCCAGAACCGCTCACCGGCGCCGTTGATCCACATGTAGGTGTGGGAGCCGTAGCCGTTCATGTTGCGGTAGGTCTTCGGGATGCCCCGGTCGCCCATCAGATAGGTCACCTGGTGCGCCGACTCGGGCGAGAGCGTCCAGAAGTCCCACTGCATGTCGTTGTCGCGCAGCCCGTTGTCGGGGCGGCGCTTCTGCGAGCGGATGAAGTCCTGGAACTTGATCGTGTCGCGCACGAAGAAGATCGGGGTGTTGTTGCCCACCAGGTCGTAGTTGCCCTGCTCGGTGTAGAACTTGAGCGCGAATCCGCGCGGGTCGCGCCAGGTGTCGGGTGAACCCTGCTCGCCGGCCACGGTGGAGAAACGAGCCAGCATCTCGGTGCGTTTGCCCGGCTGGAAAAGGTCGGCCTTGGTGAACTGACTGACATCATTCGTTACTTCGAAGAACCCGTATGCGCCACTGCCCTTGGCGTGCACCACCCGCTCGGGGACCCGCTCCCGGTTGAACTGGGCCATCTTCTCGATGAGGTAGTGGTCCTGGAGCAGGATCGGGCCGTCGGGACCGACGGTCAGCGAGTGTTCGTCGCTCTCCACCGGAATGCCGGCGTTGTTCGTGGTGTACGGAGCCTTCTGGGGTGCCTGCGTCACGAGCGTCCTCCCGTCAAGAAGAGAGTCTTCAGATCGCTTCGCTCACCTCAGCAGTCAACTCTGCCGACAGGAGGTCGGCAACCGGGCCACCGTGGGGCGAGGCGGATCGCGTACCCCTCGGCCCCCGGTCCAATCAGCCCCGGCTCAGTTCGAACCAGACCACCTTTCCGGTGCTCAGACGCGTGGCGCCCCACCGTCTGGCCAGTTTGTTGACCAGATACAGGCCACGCCCGCCCTCGTCCGTGGCGCGCGCCTGCCGCAGCCTGGGCAGCTGCGGCACGTCGTCGCCCACCTCGCAGCGCAGTACGTCCGTGCGCAGCAGACGGAGGGTGACCGGGCGTGTCGCATAGCGCACGGCGTTGGTGACGACCTCGCTGACCAGCAACTCCACGGAGTCGCTCATCTCCTCCATGCCCCAGCGGGACAGCGCCCGGCGGGCCAGGCGCCGGGCCCGCCCTGGAGCCGCGTCCTCCGGCTCCAGGTGCCAGTACGCCACATCGCTCGGCGCGATCCCGTCGAAGCGGGCGGCGAGCAGCGCGATGTCGTCGTCCCGGTCGCCCGGACCGAGCATGTCCAGCACCTCGTCGCAGAGCGCTTCCAGCGGCGGCGGATGGTCCGGGCCGGTGAGCTGCGCGGTGGCGGCGAGCTTCTCCCGCAGCTGCTCTATGCCGGTCCACACGTCCCTGAGGCGCGACTCGACCAGGCCGTCCGTGTACAGCAGGAGCGTCGCCCCGGCCGGCGCGTCCAGCTCGACCGCCTCGAAATCCACTCCTCCTACGCCGATGGGGGCGCCCGGCGGCACCCGCAGCACCTCGGCCCGGCCGCCCAGGTGCAGCAGCACCGGTGGCGGATGGCCCGCGTTGGCGATGGTGATCCGGTGCGCGACCGGGTCGTAGACGGCGTACAGGCAGGTCGCCATGCGGTCGGTGCCCAGGCGCTGGGCCTGCTCGTCCAGGTGGTGCAGCACCTCCTGCGGGGGCAGGTCGAGCCCGGCGAGGGTCTGCGCGGTGGTCCGCAGCTGGCCCATGATCGCGGCCGAGGTCATCGAGTGGCCCATGACGTCACCGACGACGAGGGCGACACGGCTGCCCGGCAGCGGGATCGCGTCGTACCAGTCGCCGCCGACCCGGGCGGTCTCCGCGGCCGGCAGATAGCGCGAGGCCAGCCGCACTCCGGTGGGGCGCGGCAGCGTCTCGGGCAGCATGGTGCGCTGCAGCTCGTCGGCGATGTACGCCTCGCGGCCGTAGAGCACCGCCTTGTCGATGCCGAGCGCGCTGTGCGTGGCGAGCTGGGCCGCGACCAGCAGATCGTCGGTCTCGAACGCCATCCGCTCGGGGCGGCGCACGAACAGCGCCGCGCCGATCACCCGGCGCCGCCCGCGCAGCGGGGCGAGGATCGCGCGCTGGCCGGTGGGCACGATCAGCTCGTCGCCGAGCAGCTCGGGCAGCGCGGCCCGGGCGGCGGGCGCGTCCGCGAAGACCGGGCGCACGCCGCGCAGCACCTCGGCGAGGGCGCCGCCGGGGCGCACCTCGCACAGCTCGGCCGTCATCGCCGAAAGTTCGTTCGGCTCGGGCCGCAGTGCGGGCATGAAGCCGTTCTCGGTGTCCCGCTCCTCGGGGATCCGGTCGGTGCGACGCAGCCGCAGCACGAGGGGCCCGGTGGGCCGCTCGTCGCCGACCGGCAGCGGGTCGCGCAGATAGACGAGGATCGCGTCCGAGAAGGTCGGCACGGTGGCCCGGCACAGACCCATGACGATCTCGTCCAGGTCGATGCCGCGGGCGATCCGCCGGGTCGCCGCGCCCACGAAGCGCAGCCGGTCCCCGTCACGCCGCATCGGCATCGGGCCCGCGTGCGGCAGCCCCTGCCCGGTACGCCGGTCCGTGCCCGTGGAGTTCCCGGACGGCCGGTCGCCTTCCATGCCCGGCTGGGCCGGGATGCCCTCGGGGGCCGGGCGCGGGCGGTGCGCGTCGGGCTCGCTGGCCGAGGGCTGGGAGTGCTCGGGGCCGGGGGAGGCGGGCGGCGGCGTGGACGCGCCGGTGCCCGAGGGTGACGGCGTGTCGGTGCTCGCCGACGCCTGAGTGGCGGACGATCCGTGCTGGCCGTAGGGCGTACTCGCAGCGGAACCGGTGGGGACGTCGCCGGTGCGGGCGGGTTGTGCGGGTAATGCGCCGGGCGCGCGCTGCGGCTCCGGGGTACGCAGGAGCGCCCCGCGGGGGTCCGCGGGGGTGGAGGGCCGGCCGGCGCCGCTCTGGCGGCGCTCGTGCGAGGTGGGGTGCTCCGTCACGCGTGTCGAATCCATCCGTCCGGGGCTGCGCGCCGTGCGTGCAGTTCGTCCCGCAGCCCCGATACCCGGAATGTGTGTCCCGGGAACGGAATCTGCGCGTCGTCAGGACGGGGCCCGCCCGTCGCCGACGTGAACGCCGTCGTCGGGCCGAACGCCCTGTGCGGCCCGGTGGGCCGTCCGCCGACCGTACCGCCGTGGCCCTCGTACCCCTCGCTCACGTCCTGCCGCCCCTCGGTGACGTATGGTCAAGCCCAGCGCATGCTGCGGGAGTTGCTGCTGTGCGCCCTTGCGGAGGACGATCCTACGGTTGTACCACGGGGGCGCATCAAGGGTCTCATGAGGACACGTGCGCGGGCGTACGGTCCCAGTCATCCGGCAGGGAAGGAACCGGCCAGGCGGGATCCGGGCGCCAGTGCTGCCAGCCGTCCGAGAACGGCGCGCCCCAGGCACGGATCACCTCCACCGCGCAGTGCCCTGCCTCTCTTACCTGTGCGGCCAGTTGAGTATCCATCAATCCGGCCCGTTGCGCCTGTGCGAACTCGTCTTCGTCGAGCCAGTGCCAACTGCGGTCCGGGTGCACGGAGATGTCCAGGAAGTGATCCTCGGAGTCGACCCCGCCCTCCCAACGGGCGAGCGGCGCCTCCAGGTTCACGTACCAGTTCTTGAACCGCCAGCCCGGCTCCCAGAACAGCCACACCGACCAGGGCTCGCCGGGCCGCGCCAGCTTCAGTACCCCGTTGCCGAACCAGCGGCCCCGCTGCACCGTTCGCGCCTTGGTGTAGCGGGACTCCAGCGGTTCTCCGTGCACCGGTGTACCGTCGGCGAGCACGGGCTTCACGCACTCGGTGCCGGGCGCCATCCACACCGCGAGCAGTTCCTCGTCGTCCCGTACGACGGTCACGGGCCGGCAGATGTGGAAGTGCTCACCGGCGTTCTCCCGGTACCGCCACAGAATGTGACTCCCGGGGGCCCAGTACTCCGTCGACCCGCCCGCCGCCACTCGCCTCACCGCTCCACCCTCTGCCATGACCAGATATTAGGTGCCACAGGCATACGACGCTGCGGTGCGCGTCACGGTTCGCGCCATGGAGCGAATGACGTAACGGAGGCGTCATCCAATGGCTTCCAAGGTCATCCGGGGGGTGAACGCCGTTTACGGATGCGTCATCCTCAGGACATCGAGCGCCTCGTCCAGCTGTTCCAGGGTGAGGTCACCGCGCTCGACGTACCCGGATTCCAGGACGACCTGGCGGATCGTCCGGCGTTCCGCCAGTGCCTTCTTGGCCACCTTGGCGGCCTCCTCGTAGCCGATGTACTTGTTGAGCGGTGTCACGACCGACGGCGAGGACTCGGCGTACTCGCGGGCCCGTTCGCGGTGGGCGACGATCCCGTCGACGGTGCGGTCGGCGAGCAGGCGCGAGACGTTGGCGAGGAGACGGATCGACTCCAGGACGTTCTTCGCGATGACCGGAAGCATGACGTTCAGCTCGAAGTTGCCGGCGGCCCCGGCGACGGCGACCGTCGCGTCGTTGCCCATCACCTGGGCCGCGACCATCAGCACCGCCTCGGGAATGACCGGATTCACCTTGCCGGGCATGATCGAGGAGCCGGGCTGGAGGTCGGGCAGGCTGATCTCGGCCAGCCCGGTGCGCGGACCGGACGCCATCCACCGCAGATCGTTGGCGATCTTCGTCAGCCCGACCGCGATGGTCCGCAGCTGCCCGCTCGTCTCGACGATCCCGTCCCGCGCGCCCTGCGCCTCGAAGTGGTCACGGGCCTCGGTGAGCGGCAGCCCGGTGGCCCGCGCCACCTCCGCGATGACGGCCGCCGAGAACCCGGGCGGCGTGTTGATCCCGGTGCCCACGGCGGTCCCGCCGAGCGGCAGTTCGGCGAGCCGGGGCAGCGAGGCCCGGAGGCGCTCGACGCCGTACCGCACCTGCGCCGCGTACCCCCCGAACTCCTGCCCGAGCGTCACCGGCGTCGCGTCCATGAGATGCGTACGCCCCGACTTCACGACGTCCGCGAACTCCTCCGCCTTCCGCTCCAGGGCGGCCGCGAGGTGTTCCAGGGCCGGAACGAGATCCCGTGTGACGGCGGCGGTGGCCGCGATGTGGATCGAGGACGGGAACACGTCGTTCGACGACTGCGAGGCGTTCACATGGTCATTGGGGTGTACGTCCCTGCCGAGCCGCTCGGTCGCGAGCGTGGCGATGACCTCGTTGGTGTTCATGTTGGAGGACGTTCCGGAACCCGTCTGGAAGACGTCCACCGGGAAGTGCGCGTCCCAGCGACCCTCGGCGACCTCGCCCGCCGCCTCCTGGATGGCCTCGGCCACGTCCTTGTCGACCACCCCCAGCTTCGCGTTGACCCTGGCCGCCGCGCCCTTGATCAGCGCCAGCGCCTCGATGTGCGCGCGCTCCAGACGCTGACCCGAGATGGGGAAGTTCTCCACGGCCCGTTGGGTCTGGGCCCGCCACTTCGCGTCCGCGGGCACCCTGACCTCACCCATGGAGTCGTGCTCGATCCGGTACGGGGCTGCCTGTTCGTCGGCCATCGACGATCACCTCCAGTGGGGACAGCATCGCGGACGTGCCCCGTGTTCCCGGCAAGGCGGCTCCCGTTTCTCCCGGGGAGTCAGCTCCGTGAGCCGCTCTCTCGAGGAGTCAGCTCCGTGAGCCGCCGAGCGGGCCGGTGCACGCCGACATCCCGCCGACCTTGGCACAGGCCTCCGCCCCGCGCGGGCTCGACGCGGCCAGCATCGGGCTGCTGTAGCCGTCCGAGGGGTCGCCCGGGTAGGCGGCGGACAGCTCGTCCTGGTCCGATCTGATCGAGATCTCCCGCGCCCCGCCGGTCGTGGTGCGGACCTCCGACCAGACCGTCGCGCACGAGGGGGAGAAGCGCAGCAGCACGACCTGCCCGGCGCGCCTGACGGTGCTCTCCGTACGCGCGTCACGGCGGCAGACCTCGGAGGTCGGGAACTGCCCCTGGCAGCCGTGGCCCCGGCAGGAGGCGCCGGCGGGGGCCACGGGCTGGTCGGGGTCGAGGACGTCGGCGGCGCCCGCGGTGACCACCACCGTGGCCGCCATCGCCGCGAGGGCGATGACGGCCCGGTTGGACCCCCGGACGCGCCGGCCCCGAACCGGCGCGTCCGGAACCGCGGCCTGTGGGACCGGGGCCCCCAGGGGCGGGGTCGCCGCCCTGGACTGGGCCCGGGACGCGGCGTCCCACAGGGAGAGAAGGGGACCCGGGTCGGTGTCCGCCAGACGGCCGAGCGACTCGACCGCCGAGCGCGGCGGAAACTGTTCACCGCTCAGGTAGCGGTGCCAGGTCGACTTGCTGAACGGGGTGACGGAGGCCAGCGCGGCCAGACTCAGCCCCGTCCGCTGCTTCAGGCACCGGAGCCGCTCCATCAGCAGCTGCTCCTCGTCGATGTCCTCTGCGCCGACGCCCTCCGTACCGATGAGTTCGGTATCGATGCGTTCAGTGGTGATGTGCTCCATGTCGATATTTTCTGTTTTCGTACGTACTGCCTTGCTGTGTTCTGTCTCGTCCGACGAGTCGGGCAGCGGCTGTCTCTTGACCCTCACGTGGCTCTTCCTCTCGCTCCCTCGGCCTGCCGGGGTGACCGCCCTGATGTGTTCCCTCGCGCGGTGCCCGGGCACACCCCGATCGCCCGAATGCGAACCGAATATGAAGGGGAGTTGACCTGCTGTTTCGTCAGGGGAGTGGGGTCGTCGGCTGATCGACTTGTCCTACGGGCCGGCGGGGCGGACCGCGCCCCGCCGACCGGCGCCGGACCTCAGGAGGCGGGCGGCGAGGTGGTCGTCAGCACCAGCGGACGGCGCGGCTGTTGCGGACGTAGTGGGCGGAGACGTAGCCCCGGCCGTGGGCGAGCTTGTACCAGCGCGAGTTGCCCATGACGGAGGAACCGCTCTTCTTGCAGACGAGAGTCACCACGCGGCCGGCCCGCCGGGAACCGACGACGCGGTAGCCGGTACCCGGACCGGACCGGACGCGCAGACGCATGTGGTGGGTCGTCACCCGGCCCAGGACGTGCCGGGTGAGGTGATGCCGGGCGTGGTGACGCGCGTGGGTGATCACGTAGTGCTTGTGGTGGTGCCTCGGGGCCAGTGGCAGGGTGTGCGGGGCACGCTGGAGGCCGAGGATCGAGGACTGCGGGGACGCCGGGTACCAGCTCGACGACGCGACCGGCGAGGACGCGGCGCCCCGGCCGGGAACGTGCGGGGCGGCGGCCGGGGCGGCGGAGGCGACGGCTGTCACCGGGAAGACGGCGACAGCCGCGATCGCGGCCACCAGGCCGTTGCGCAAAGTGCGACCAATCATGGGATTTCCCTCCGAGATGACCTGCGGACCACAGGCTGTGATCCGGTCATCACGGAGGGTTTCCGGCAAAGCTCACAAAAATGCTGTCCCACTCGTTCCTGGGACGAAATGGGACAGTATCGGGGCGTGGCGGGACGCGTCCGGGCAGCGAACAACTGCCTCTGGCGTCCCGGGACGCCGCGCGAGCCCAGGGCCCCGCACCGGAATCGACGTGAACGTCGGAGCCGGTGCCGGGTCCTTGAAGAAGTCGTTCGGCTTGTTCGTGCGGCGGCACCGCTCAGGCTGTCCGGCGTTTGGCTGCGAGGCCCTTCGGGCCGATGGGGTCCGGGGCGAAGCCCCGGCGGGGTGCAGGGGCGGAGCCCCGCGTGGGTCCAGGGGGTCGCAGGGGGCGCAGCCCCCTGGGGGTGGGACGGGCAGGGGCGGCGGGGGCGAATTCCATCCCCGGCCGCCCCGAAGGCACTATGCGAGCCCAGGGCCCCGAACCGGGATCGAGGTGAACGTCGGCTGAGGAGCGGGATCCTGGAAGAAGTCGTTGCCCTTGTCGTCGACGACGATGAACGCCGGGAAGTCCTCGACCTCGATCTTCCAGACGGCCTCCATGCCGAGCTCCTCGTACTCGACGACCTCGACCTTCTTGATGCAGTCCTGGGCGAGCCGCGCGGCGGGGCCGCCGATGGAGCCGAGGTAGAAGCCGCCGTGTGCGTCACAGGCGTTGGTGACCTGCGCGGAACGGTTGCCCTTCGCGAGCATCACCTTGGAGCCGCCCGCGGCCTGGAACTGCTCCACATAGGAGTCCATGCGGCCGGCGGTGGTGGGGCCGAACGAACCCGACGCGTAACCCTCGGGGGTCTTGGCCGGACCGGCGTAGTACACCGGGTGGTCCTTCAGGTACTGCGGCATCTCCTCGCCCGCGTCGAGCCGCTCCTTGATCTTGGCGTGCGCGATGTCGCGCGCCACGACGAGCGGGCCGGAGAGCGAGAGCCGGGTCTTGACCGGGTACTTCGTCAGCTCGGCGAGGATGTCGTCCATCGGCTGGTTCAGATCGATCCGGACGACGTCGTCCCCGGCGGAGTCCAGGTGCTCGTCCGTGGTCTCCGGCAGGAAGCGCGCGGGGTCGGTCTCCAGCTGCTCCAGGAACACGCCCTCGGCGGTGATCTTCGCGACGGCCTGACGGTCGGCGGAGCAGGACACCGCGATCGCGACGGGGCAGGACGCGCCGTGCCGCGGCAGACGCACCACGCGCACGTCGTGACAGAAGTACTTGCCGCCGAACTGCGCGCCGATGCCGATCTTCTGGGTCAGCTCGAAGACCTTCTGCTCCAGGTCCTTGTCCCGGAAGCCGTGACCGAGTTCCGAGCCCTCGGCCGGAATCTCGTCCAGGTAGTGCGCGGAGGCGTACTTCGCGGTCTTCAGGGCGTACTCGGCGCTCGTGCCGCCCACCACGATCGCCAGGTGGTACGGCGGGCAGGCGGCCGTGCCCAGCGAACGGATCTTCTCCTCCAGGAACTTCATCATGGAGGCCTCGTTCAGAACGGCCTTCGTCTCCTGGTACAGGAAGCTCTTGTTCGCCGAACCGCCGCCCTTGGCCATGAACAGGAACTTGTAGGCGCCGCCGTCGGTCGCGTACAGCTCGATCTGCGCCGGAAGGTTGGACCCGGTGTTCTTCTCCTCCCACATGGTGAGCGGAGCCATCTGCGAGTAACGCAGGTTCAGCTTGGTGTACGCGTCGTAGATGCCATGCGAGAGGGCCTCCTCGTCGCCGCCCTCGGTGAGCACGTTCTGTCCGCGCTTGCCCATGACGATCGCGGTGCCGGTGTCCTGGCACATCGGCAGCACGCCCGCGGCCGCGATGTTCGCGTTCTTCAGCAGGTCCAGGGCGACGAACTTGTCGTTGCCGGACGCCTCGGGGTCGTCGATGATGCGCCGCAGCTGCGCCAGGTGCGCGGGCCGCAGATAGTGCTGGATGTCGTGGATGGCCTCCGCGGCGAGCTTGCGCAGCGCCTCCGGCTCGACCTTGAGGAACGTGCGCCCGTCGGCCTTGAAGGTGGAGACACCCTCGGAGGTCACCAGCCGGTACGGGGTGGTGTCCTCTCCCTGGGGGAGCAGATCGGTGTACGCGAACTCAGGCACTAGCCCATTCCTCACTCGACAGACAGCGGCATGCCTCCATTGGCAGCGTCCACCAGCGTAGAACCTGGCGCGGACGCTGAGTCTGTGAGGTAAGGCTCAGTTGGCGTGAAGGGGCGGTTTTCCACAGGTCGCGAGAAGGGGTAGTCGCGATCTATCGCGTTTGGGTACGCTGCTGTCGTGGACCTTCAGAAGCGCACCGAAACCCGGGCCTCCGACGCCGAACTCCGGGCCTCCGACGCCGACCGTGACCGGATCGCCGACATTCTGCGCGATGCCCTGGCCGAGGGGCGCCTCACCGCCGACGAGCACGCCGAGCGGATCGAGGGGGTGCTGGCCACGAAGACGGTGGGAGAGCTCGACCGATTCGTCCAGGACCTGCCCGCCGCGCGCGCGGGCCGCGCGACCCCCGCGTACACGTCCGTGCCCAACCGCCCCCAGCCGGGCGGCATCCCGGCGGAGGCCGACGAGAACGTGGTGGCGGTGTTCAGCGCCGCCGTGCGCAAGGGCCGCTGGCGCGCCGGGCGCCGCATCCACGCGTACGCCGTTTTCGGCTCCGTCGACATCGACCTCAGCGAGGCGATCTTCGAGTACCAACAGGTCGTGATCAAGGCGATATCGGTCTTCGGCAACGTCGAGATCAAGGTCCCGGAGAACGTCTCGCTGCGCGGCAGCGGCGGCGGAGTCCTCGGCAACTTCGAGACGCACACCACGGACGCGGGCGACCCCGACGCCCCCGTGGTCTACGTCGAAGGCTTCGCGGTGCTGGGGAACATCGAGGCGCGGCCCAAGCGCGGCAAGCTCGTCGCCGACATCCTCGACCGCACGATGGACCGCGTGGACAGGACTTTGCGCAAGCACCTCGACCGTTGACGCCTGTGAACGCGACGGCGCGCGGGGCGCATTGGTCCACTCACCCGCGCCCCGTTTTGAACGATCGGCTCCGCTCTCGGGAACTCAGTGCATAGGCGCGCGCACAGCGGGTAGGGCTTGCTGCATCGCCTCTTGGAGGGCGCTGTGGGACTTCCCGCGGTGCCCGGCACGCCCGCGAAGCCGTCGTCAGGAGTAGACCGTGCTGCAACCGCCGCATCAGTCCCTGCAGGTAGCTGCCGTTCCGGCGCAGCGGGCGCCAGTGCGGGACAGGGATCAGGAAGCCCCATGGCACACGGAGGCGGTGTGCCGCAGGGACGAGGCCGGCCTGTTCTTCGCGCCCTCCAAGGAGCCCACGGCCGCCCGGTTGTCCCGCGAGGAGGCGGCGAAGCGCGTCTGCGCCCGCTGTCCCGTGATGGTCGAGTGCCGCGAACACGCGCTGCTGCAACCCGAGCCGTACGGAGTGTGGGGCGGCCTCACCGCCGCCGAGCGCCGCGTGGTGCTCGCCCGGCGCCGCCGCCGCGACCTGGAACTCAAGAAGGCCGCCCGCGGCACGATAGCCGCAGCCGGCTGACCGCACGTACGCCAAAGGGGCCGCCCTCCGCACAGGGCCGGCCCCTTTGCCGTACGTACTTCTTCACGCGCCCCGAAGGGGCGCGGGGAACCGCGCGACCAGCCACGACGCACCCGCAGTGACCTACGAACTCGCAGTTCCCCGGCACTCCCGGCGGAGCGCCCCCGCGGAGCTACTTGGCGCGGTCGAAGTCGATCGCGCTGTACGCCCGCAACTTGCTCAGCCGATGCTCCGACCGAATCTGGCGCACCGTACCCGACTTGGACCGCATCACGATCGACTCGGTGGTCGCGGTCTCCGCCCGGTACCGCACCCCGCGCAGCAGCTCCCCGTCCGTGATCCCGGTGGCGACGAAGAACACGTTCTCGCCGGAGACCAGGTCGTCGGTGAGCAGCACACGGTCGAGGTCGTGCCCGGCGTCCACCGCGCGCTGTCGCTCCTCGTCGTCCTTGGGCCACAGCTTGCCCTGGATGGTGCCGCCCAGGCACTTCACGGCGCAGGCGGAGATGATGCCCTCGGGCGTACCGCCGATGCCGAGGAGCAGGTCGATGCCCGTGCCCTCGCGCAGCGCGAGGATCGAGCCCGCGACGTCGCCGTCGGAGATCAGCTTGATCCGGGCGCCGGTCTCCCGGATCTCCTTGATGATCCCCTCGTGGCGCGGCCGGTCGAGGATCACGACGGTGACGTCCTCGGGCGAGGACTTCTTGGCCTTGGCGACCCGGCGGATGTTCACCGAGACGGGCGCGTTGATGTCGACGAAGTCGGCGGCCTCCGGCCCGGTGACCAGCTTGTCCATGTAGAAGACCGCGGACGGGTCGAACATGGTGCCGCGGTCGGCGGCGGCCAGCACCGCGATCGCGTTGCTCATGCCCTTGGCGGTCAGCGTGGTGCCGTCGATCGGGTCGACGGCGATGTCGCACTCGGGGCCGGTCCCGTCGCCCACGCGCTCCCCGTTGAAGAGCATCGGGGCCTCGTCCTTCTCGCCTTCACCGATGACGACGACGCCGTTCATCGAGACGGTGGAGACGAGGGTCCGCATGGCCCGGACGGCGGCGCCGTCGGCGCCATTCTTGTCGCCGCGGCCGACCCAGCGGCCCGCGGCCATCGCGGCGGCCTCGGTGACCCGGACGAGTTCCAGGGCGAGATTTCGGTCGGGGGCCTCGGAAGGGACCTCGAGTTCGGACGGCAGATGATGCTCGGTCATCGGAGCGCACCTTTCTGATACGACGACGGCCGGATGAGGGTGTGCCCCGACTCTATCGTCAGGCTGACAAAATGAGCAGGGGGCCCCACGGATGAGCAGGCCAGGGCACCTGCGACGATAGGGGCGTGGCAGGTACGAAAGGCAAGCAGAGCGTCCGGGACATGCTCCTCTCCCTGGGTCTGATCGGGCTCATGGCGGGCGTGATCTACATCTTCATCCCGCACGACGACTCCGCGCCTCCTCTCAAGCGCGTCGACTACCGCGTCGAGCTGCTCACGGCGCGCCGCGCGGCGTCGTATCCCGTGGCGGCACCCGTGGGTCTGCCGACGGCGTGGAAGGCGACCTCGGTGCGGTACGACGGCACCGAGTTCGACGCCTGGCACCTGGGCTTCCACGACCCCGACGGTCAGTACGTGGCGATCGAGCAGTCGACTCAGCCCGCGGCCGTCTTCATCGACTCGGCCAGCCAGGGCGCCAAGGAGACGAAGGCCACCCAGCGGATCGGTGACGCGACGTGGCAGCGGTACGAGGGCGACAAGTACGACGCCCTCGTGCTCAGGGCCAAGGGGGCGACCACCGTGGTGACCGGGACGGCGTCGTTCGGGCAGCTGACGAAGATGGCGGAGGCGCTGAAGACGTCGTGATGTCGTGACGTCACGACGTCGTGATGCTGTGACGTCGTGATGCGTTCGCGCGTAATACGTCCGTGTACGCGTATGAGAAGGGCCCCCGGCGCCATTGCCGGGGGCCCTTCTCGTCTCATGCGCGTACGCGCCGGGGCGTACGCGGGGGCTCAGACGGTCGTGATGACCTGGTCGAACTCCAGGCGCGGGGAGCGCGGGAACCAGGCGTCCTCGCCGGGCTTGCCGATGTTGACGACCATCAGCGGGGTGTGGTCGTCGTCCAGGAACTCCTTCTGGACGCCCGCGAAGTCGAGACCGGTCATCGGGCCGGCGGCGAGGCCGGCGGCGCGGACGCCGATGATGAAGTACGCGGCCTGCAGGGCGGCGTTCAGCGAGGCGGCACCCTCACGGGCCGGGCGCTCGGCGAAGAAGACGTCCTTGGCCTGCGGGAAGTGCGGGAACAGGGCGGGGAGCTCCTCGTGGAACTCGTTGTCCGCGGAGAGGATCGCGACCAGCGGGGCGGTGGCGGTCTTGGGCTGGTTGCCCTCGGCCATGTGCTGCACCAGGCGCTCGCGGGCCTCGGCGGAGCGGACCAGGGTGATGCGCAGCGGCGACTGGTTGAAGGCGGTCGGGCCGTACTTGACCAGGTCGTAGATCGCCTGCACCTGCTCGTCGGTGACCGGCTCGTCGGTGAACGTGTTGGCGGTACGGGCCTCGCGGAACAGGAGGTCCTGGGCGGCGGGGTCAAGAACGAGAGACATCAGAAACCTTCTCGGGATGTGCGGTGGATCCGGGGGGATCGGTTGGCGATGTCGACAGTACGGGGATGAGGTTTAAGGTTCAACCAAAAACGACGTGAGGTGATCCGCTTCACAGGGAGTGAGGGGTAGGGAGGTCGCTTCCGGGCGCCAGGGTTCCGGGGGAACGACGAGGCCGCCGTCACCGAGCGGGACGGCGGCCGGGTGTCACTGGGGATGTCGCCGGGTGCTACCGGCTGCGGAAGGGAGCGAACGTCATGACGTCACCCGGAGTCGCGGCCTCCGTCTCCGTGCCCGTCTCCGTCCTCGCTCTCCGACTCCTCCTCGGCCAGCGCCGCGTCCAGGCGGGCCCGTGCGCCCTCCAGCCAGCGGCGGCAGACCTTCGCCAGCTCCTCGCCCCGCTCCCAGAGCGCCAGTGACTCCTCGAGCGTCGTGCCGCCCGCCTCCAGTCGGCGTACGACCTCGATCAGCTCGTCCCGCGCCTGCTCGTACCCGAGCGCCTCGTCCACCTTGCTGGTCATGCGCCCACCCTATGCATCGACTCGTACCGTGAATTCACCCTCGGCGACCCGCGCCCGCAGCGCCTCGCCCGCCGCCACCTCGTCCGGATCCCGGACCACATGACCGTCGGTCTTCTGGAGCACCGCGTACCCCCGTTGGAGGGTCGCGGCGGGGGAGAGGGCCACCACACGCGCGTGGGTGTGCGTCAGCTCCGAGTCGGCGCGGTCCAGCAGATGCCCGAGCGTGCGCCGCCCGCGGTCCAGCAGCGCGGAGACCTGGTCGGCGCGCTCGTCGACCATCCGATGCGGATCCTCTATCGAGGGCCGGGCCAGCGCGTGCGCGAGCCCGCGCTCCTCCCGGTCGATGAAGGACTGGACGCTCCGTCGCGCCCGGTCCCGCAGGAACCGCACCCGCTCGTACTCCTCCCCGACGTCCGGCACGACCTTCTTGGCCGCGTCCGTCGGTGTGGACGCGCGCAGGTCGGCCACGAAGTCCAGCAACGGGTTGTCGGGCTCGTGCCCGATGGCCGACACGACCGGCGTACGACAGGCCGCGACCGCCCGTACGAGCTGCTCGTCCGAGAACGGCAGCAGGTCCTCCACGCTGCCGCCGCCGCGCGCCACGATGATCACGTCGACGGTGTCGAGCGCGTCCAGCTCCTTCACGGCCTGCACGACCTGCGGCACCGCGTGCACCCCCTGTACGGGGACGTTGCGCACCTCGAAGCGGACGGCCGGCCAGCGGTGCCGCGCGTTCTCCAGCACGTCCCGCTCGGCCGCGGACGCCCGCCCGCACACCAGCCCGATGAGCTGCGGCAGGAACGGCAGGGCCTTCTTGCGATCTGCAGCGAACAGCCCCTCGCTCGCCAGGGACTTCTTCAACTGCTCGAGTCGCGCGAGGAGTTCCCCCACGCCGACCGGTTTGATCTCGGTGGCCCGCAGCGACAGCTGCCCGCGCGGCGCGTACCACTCAGGCTTCGCCAGGACGACGACGCGGGCACCCTCGCTCACCACGTCCGCCACCGCCTCGAACACCTGCCGGTAGCAGGTGACGCTCACCGAGATGTCGTACGACGGGTCGCGCAGGGTCAGGAAGACGACGCCCGCGCCGGGGCGCCGCGACAGCTGGGTGATCTGTCCCTCGACCCACACCGCGCCGAGCCGGTCGATCCACCCTCCGATGAGCCGCGACACCTCGCCGACGGGCAGTGGGGCGTCCGCGGACGTGTTGAGAGCCATGCGCCCGAGAGTAACGGCCCCCACTGACACGAGGCCCGCACGCGTTCTTGGCGCGGAGCGCCGTGGTTTCCCGGCACGGAGCGCCGAAGCAGCCCCCCGCCCCCGCTACCCGCGGACGCCTCCACGATCACGGCAACGGTGACCGCGGCCCCGATCACGCGGACCAGGACATGCCGCCACCACACCACGGGCCCCCCGACGCCGTACCGCGAACCACCCCACCACACTCGCGTGCGGCAGCGTGAACGCGGTCAGCGCGCCGATGTCGACCACCGACACCAGACGGTCGAGCCCGTCGTCGCGCCGCGCCGCCCACATCGCCGCGACCAGCGTGATGACCGCGGCGCACAGCGGCGCGGCCCGCGGCACCCCGGAGTCGGTCTTCGACAGCGCCCGCGGCAGCCGTCGGTCGCGGGCCACCGCGAACACCAGCCGCCCCGCCGCGGCCTGCCCGGCGAGCGCGGCGAAGGCGGCGCCGATCGCCTTGCTCGCGGCCACCAGGTTGTGCCCACCCCGTCCGGCTCCCCCTCGGTCTCCCCAAGGAGGCGATCTTTGACGCGTCGGGCGCGGCCTTACGATGGGTGCCATGACTGCTTCGCCTGGCCGCCGTGTCCTGCTCGCCGCCCCCCGTGGCTACTGCGCGGGCGTGGACCGCGCCGTGATCGCCGTCGAGAAGGCCCTCGAGCAGTACGGGGCCCCGATCTATGTCCGCCACGAGATCGTCCACAACAAGTACGTCGTGCAGACCCTGGAGAAGAAGGGCGCGATCTTCGTCGAGCAGACGGCCGAGGTCCCCGAGGGGTCCATCGTCATGTTCTCGGCGCACGGCGTCGCCCCGGTCGTCCACGACGAGGCCGCGGCCGGCAAGCTCGCCACCATCGACGCGACCTGCCCGCTGGTCACCAAGGTCCACAAGGAAGCCGTCCGGTTCGCGAACGAGGACTTCGACATCCTGCTGATCGGCCACGAGGGCCACGAGGAGGTCATCGGCACCTCCGGTGAGGCGCCCGACCACATCACCCTCGTGGACGGTCCCGAGGACGTCGCCAAGGTCGAGGTCCGCGACCCGTCCAAGGTCGTCTGGCTCTCCCAGACCACGCTGTCGGTCGACGAGACGATGGAGACGGTCGACGCGCTGAAGGAGAAGTTCCCGCAGCTCATCTCCCCGCCCAGCGACGACATCTGCTACGCCACGCAGAACCGCCAGCTGGCCGTGAAGCGGATGGGGGAGGAAGCGGACCTGGTCATCGTGGTCGGCTCGCGCAACTCCTCCAACTCCGTGCGTCTCGTCGAGGTCGCCAAGCTCGCGGGGGCGCGGGCGGCGTACCTCGTGGACTTCGCCGACGAGATCGAGGAGGGCTGGCTGGAGGGTGTGACGACGGTCGGTGTCACCTCGGGTGCCTCCGTCCCGGAGGTCCTGGTCGAGCAGGTCCTGGAGTGGCTCTCCGCCCGTGACTTCGAGGACGTCGAGATCGTCAAGGCGGCCGAGGAGTCCATCACCTTCTCGCTGCCCAAGGAGCTGCGCCGCGATCTGCGCGCGGAGGCGGCGGCGCTGGTGGAGCAGCGCACGGCGGCGGGTTCTGCCGCCCCCTCCGAGAAGTGACTGTCTGTCGTACGACGTAGCGTAGGGCCATGCAGATCTTCGGCGTGGACATCGGCGGATCCGGGATCAAGGGTGCCCCTGTGGACCTGGACCGCGGCGAACTGACGGAGGAGCGCTACAAAGTGCTCACTCCCCATCCGGCGACCCCGGACGCGGTGGCCGACGGCGTGAAGGAGGTCGTCGGTCACTTCGGCTGGACGGGACCCGTCGGCATCACCTTCCCCGGGGTGGTCACCGGCGGCGCCACCATTCGTACGGCTGCCAATGTCGACAAGGCGTGGATCGACACCGACGCGCGTGCCCTGCTGGGTGAGCGGCTGGGCGGCCTCCCGGTGACGGTGCTGAACGACGCGGACGCGGCGGGTGTCGCCGAGATGCAGTTCGGCGCCGGACGCGACCGTCGGGGCACGGTCCTCCTGCTCACCTTCGGTACGGGCATCGGCAGCGCGCTCTTCGCCGACGGCGAGCTGGTTCCGAACACGGAGCTGGGACACCTCGAGCTGAACGGCCACGACGCGGAGAAGCGTGCCTCCACCAAGGCCAAGGAGGACCACGAGCTGACCTGGGAGCAATGGGCCCACCGGGTGCAGAAGTACCTCGCCCATGTGGAAATGCTCTTCTCGCCCGAGCTCTTCATCATCGGCGGCGGCGTCAGCCGCAAGGCCGACAAGTTCCTGCCGCTGATCGAGGGCATCAAGGCGGAGATCGTCCCGGCGCAGCTGCAGAACAACGCGGGGATCGTGGGGGCGGCGATGCGGGCGGCGAAGTCCGCGTAGGCCCTCCGGGGCGCGCGGGGCGGGGCCGGGAGCCGGCGCCGGTGTGGCCGCGCCCGTCGAGTTCGTCGGCCCCGTCACGCCCGTCGCGCCCGTTGTGTCCGTCGGCCCCGATGTGTCCGTCGGGCCCGGCGTATCCGTCGCGTCCCTCGTGTCCGTCAGGTCGGACGGCGGCGCGGCCGGATCTCCTGGCGGGGCTCCCGGGCCGCCCTGCGCTGGGCGGCCCTGCGGATCATCAGGCGGACCTTCCGTACGGTGGTGATGACCCCCGCGATCAGCGTCCCCCCATACAGCCATCCCGCCTGGGTCGCCAGCGCGGTGACCAGCCCCATCAGTTCGCCCCCGATCCCGCCGCCCCCGTCGGCGACGGGCAGCAGCCCGAACGCGAAGGCGATGGGCACGACGACGGGCGCGGTGACGATGTCTCCCCGTCGCACCCACAGCGCGGTCAGCGCGCACACCGGCAGGAACAGCACCCCGTAGACCACCAGCGACGCCCCGAAGAGCAGCTGGTCGAGACAGGCGAGCGCGAACATCGTCGCCCCGCAGAACAGTCCGCCGCCGAGCCCGGTGAGCCGGGGGTTCGGCATCCGCCGTCGCGCCGGAGCGGGCCTGGGCGCGGGCGCGGGTCGCCTCGCGGGAGGCGCACTCCTGCGTACACGGTCGGCTGCGGCGCGCCCGGTCTGGGCGGGAAGAGGTGCGCCGCGTCGCGGTCTGTACTGAGGGGGACGCGTCCTGTGTTGCTCCACTGGACCAACTTAGGTCGGTTTATGTGCGGAATAGCCCCTCAGACACGCCGATGGGCCGACCTTGGCCATGCGTTCGATGCGTCGCCGGTAAGGGACCACGCACCCCGTAGACTGGTGGATCGGCCCGCGCACCTTCGCGGACCTGTCGCCCACCCTCACGTACGGGAAGTCGCAACGTGTCGCTCACGATCGGAATCGTCGGTCTGCCCAATGTCGGCAAGTCGACCCTGTTCAACGCCCTGACCAAGAACGACGTGCTCGCGGCCAACTACCCGTTCGCCACGATCGAGCCCAATGTGGGCGTGGTCGGTGTCCCCGACGCCCGGCTGACCAAGCTGGCCGAGATCTTCGGCTCGCAGCGCGTGCTTCCGGCGACGGTCGACTTCGTCGACATCGCGGGCATCGTGAAGGGCGCCTCGGAGGGCGAGGGCCTGGGCAACAAGTTCCTCGCGAACATCCGTGAGTCGGACGCGATCTGCCAGGTCATCCGTGCCTTCAAGGACGAGAACGTCGTGCACGTCGACGGCAAGGTCTCGCCCAAGGACGACATCGAGACGATCAACACCGAGCTGATCCTCGCGGACCTCCAGACCATCGAGAAGGTCCTGCCGCGCCTCCAGAAGGAGTCGCGCATCAAGAAGGACATCGCGCCCAAGGTCGCGGCGGTCGAGGCGGCGAAGGAGATTCTGGAGAAGGGCGACACGCTCTTCTCGCAGGGCATCGTCCAGGGCTCCGGCAACGAGGAGCTCCTGCACGACCTCCACCTCCTGACCACCAAGCCGTTCCTCTACGTCTTCAACGTGGACGAGGACGAACTGGTCGACGAGGACTTCAAGGCCGAGCAGCGCACCCTGGTCGCCCCCGCCGAGGCGATCTTCCTCAACGCCAAGCTGGAGCAGGACCTCGCCGAGCTCGACGAGGAGGACGCCATGGAGCTCCTGGAGTCGGTCGGCGCCGAGGAGCCCGGTCTCGCCACCCTCGCCCGCGTCGGCTTCGACACCCTCGGCCTGCAGACCTACCTCACGGCCGGCCCCAAGGAATCCCGCGCCTGGACCATCAAGAAGGGCGACACCGCCCCCGAGGCCGCCGGAGTCATCCACACCGACTTCCAGAAGGGCTTCATCAAGGCGGAGGTCATCTCCTTCGAGGACCTCGTCGACACGGGCTCGGTCGCCGAGGCCCGCGCCAAGGGCAAGGCCCGCATGGAGGGCAAGGACTACGTCATGCAGGACGGCGACGTGGTGGAGTTCCGCTTCAACGTCTGAGCAGGCGAAATAACACCACGTTGGCTGCCTGGCGAACATACAGGTCAAATGGGGTCGGCTCTTCCGGGAGCCGACCCCTTGCTGTTTCCCGTGCTGGGACGGTGCTGGGTTTCTTGATGGGCCGTCATCTATTCGACACCACTTGATGTAGGGAGTCAGCTCCTGTCCATAACTCAACGCCGTGCTTGTCTCGGCCGACTTCCTGCGGGACAACATGTTCGGCGTCGCCAAGCCCTGGGGCGGGCCGCTGCTCACGCTCTCCAAGTACCCGCTGATCGTGGTCGGCATGACCTGGGGCGCGCTCGTCATGATCGGCTGCTCGGTCGTCGCGTCGATGCCGCTGTCGCGTACGTCGCCGGCTGCGACGCCCGACGAACAACTGCCCCTTGAAAAAGGCACTAATGACACCTCAGTTGACCGCTCACCGGCAGTGCTAGGTTGAATCCGTGGCCAAGCTGGAAGTCCTGAGTGTTTCTGCGGGTTACCGCGGGCGGCCGGTTCTCCGGGATGTCAATCTCGAATACGGCGCGGGAATTCACGTACTTCTCGGCCCGATCGGCGCCGGCAAGACAACGGCATTCCGTGTGCTCGCCGGGATCCTCGCGCCCTTCGAGGGCACCGTCATCGTGGACGGCGCCGACCCGCATGCGCACACGGAGGCCAAGTCCCTGATCGCCCTGGCCACGCACCGCTCGGCGCTCGCACCGCGGCTGAGCGTCGTGGACAACCTGCGGTACTGGGCACGCGTCCTCGGCCTGCCGCCGGGGCAGTCGGAGCAGCGGATCGCGGAGGTCCTGGACCTGCTCGGTCTGGCCGACCTCGCGGACCGCCGCATCGGCAGCCTCAGCCGCGGCCAGAACCAGCGAGCGGGGCTGGCGAAGGCGTTTCTCGGGCGCCCCCCGATCCTGCTCCTGGACGAGCCGATGTCGGGCCTCGACCCGACGACGACGGCCCAACTCACCGGGTATCTGCGAGGGTTGGCGAACGAAGGGCACACGGTGGTCGTCTCCACGCACGCCCTGGCCGATGCGAACCGCTTCGCCGACGACGTGACGGTGTTGCAGGAGGGACGCATTGTGGGCCGAGGCGAACCGGCCGCCCTGCGCACCGCCCTGCTGGGCAGCGCCTACCGGCTGCGCATCCGGGGCTCCGGCGACGTGCCGGCGGTCCTGGACCGGCTGGGCCTGCGATACGAGGAGCAGCAGGGTGCCGTAGTCGTGGAGGTGCCCGATGAGGGAGCGGTGGAGGTGCTGGTCGCCGACCTGGTGAGGGAGGGCATCGGCGTACGGGAAGTGGTCCCCGCCCGGAACCCGCTGGAGGACGTCTACCAGCAACTGCAGACGGAAGGCGCATCCCGTGACGCGACGTAGCGTCTCCTTCGACGTGACCCGGGCCAGGATCCTGGCGTCCGCGCTGCTGTGGCGGATGAGACGGGAGCGGCTGCGGAACTTCGCCACGGTATTCCTGCCGTTCGTGCTGACGGTCGCCTCCGTGGTCGCCCTGCCCCTTGTGTCCGACGACTCGGACATGAACGGCGCGGCCAGCAGCGCCCGACTCGGCCTGCAGTACGGGGCACACGCGGACACGGTCGCGGCCGGGCTGCTGCTCGTCCTGATGCCCGGCGTCATCGCCTTGCACGGCACGGTCGGCGCGGGCCTCGCGGTGCGCAACGTGGTCGGCGCGGAGGCCGAGGTCGGCGCGCTCGAGGCGATGCTCGGCGCCCCGTACAACCCCGCGAGCATCGCGGGCGGGCTGCTCAGCTACGTACTCGTCGTCACGACCGGCCAGTGGGCGGTGATGAGCGCGCTCGGCGCCCTCGCTGTCGCGCTGTCCAGCGCCCTGCACCACGACAGCCTCACGCCGGGCGCCGGTTATCTGACGCTTGCCCTTGTGCTCCCACTCCTGGCCACCTGGGCGGGCGCCGCCCTCGCCCTGCTGCTCAACCTGCTCTTCCCGCGGCTGTCCCAGCCCGGCGCCGGCGCCCTGGCCGGCAACGGCGGCGGCCTGGTCAGCCTGGCCGCGATGCTGCCAGGCTTCGGCGCCCTGCTGGCGATGTCCATCGCCCTGGACCCGCTGGGTCCGACCAGGCTGCTGTTGTACGCGGGCGGGGTGACCGTACTGATCACGACCGGCAGCCTGGTCGGAATCGCGAGGGGCTTCCGCCCGGAGTCGGTGCTGTCGTCATCGACGTGAGGCACGTCGAGTACGACAGCCACCCGCCACAACCAGGCAACTAGGCAAGGAATTCGGTGATGTTCATGGTGATGGTGAAGGTCCTCGTCGACATCCGTCCGTCGCTGGTGGCGCTGCCCTTCCACCGCGCCTTCACACGGCCGGTGGTGGAGATCGACGGCGTCGAGTGGCCCGCGAGGTGGGGCACGACGGAGGTGTCGGTCGAGGCGGGAGCTCACGAGATGGCCGTCTTCTTCCGTTACAAGGGCCAGCGCACGGCCCGACTCGGCGTAGGGACGGAGGAGTTGACGGTGCACAACGATGCGGGCACACAGCCGCGGGTGAGGGCACGCCTCGGCCCGCGCAACGGCAGCAGCTTCGAGGTCGAGTCCGTCTGAGGCACCAGGGAGAAGGGACACATGCCCCAGAAGTCGATCGTGCAGTGTTCGGCGGGACACCTCTACATGGCCACATGGATACCGTTCGTCGGCATCAAGTCCCTGCGCCTCACCCCGTCCACGCGGTACGCCCGCTGCCCCGTCGAGAAGCACTGGGCGGTGGTCAGCAGGCCGGACCCGTCGACCCTCACCGAGGAGCAACTCACCGCGGCGCAGTCGCACGACGCGGGGTGGATGTAGACACGACACGGAACCGGGGCGGAGACCGGCGCTGTGCGTGCCGAAAACCACGTCCGTGCCGCTTGGGTGGCCTCTTTGCGCCCGCGCACCCGGAGCCGGGCCGGGCTGTCGGTGGTGGGCAGTAATGTCGGGCCGGTGGGGAAACGTGAGCGGAGTCTGCTCGCCGAGAGCGTCGGACTGCACGAGGCTGCGCGGGGTGTGCTCACCGATCACGCCCGCGCGCTCGAAGCGGTGCGCGCGGCGCTGGCACCGATCCACGCCGAACTCGTCGGCAAGGAGCTGGAGTCCATCCCCGTCTCCCGGCTGAAGGACGTCACCGAGGGGCGGCTGCGGCTCGGGGCGCTGGAGACGGCCGGGTTCGCGTCGGTGCGGGCGGTGTACGAGGCGGGACGGTACGAGCTGCGCCGGCTGCCGGGGGTGGGCGCGCAGACCGCCGACCGTGCCCTCGCGGCGGCCCGGCAGCTCGCGAGGGCGGTGGAGGAGACCGTTTCCGTACGGATGGACGTCGACCGGCCCGAGCCCCGCACGACCGCCCTGGTGATCGCGCTGCGCACCCTCGTCGAGGCCGGTCCCGAGCTGCGCCGGGCCGTGGACGCGGCGACGCGGCTCGACGAGCGGCTCGGGGCGCTGCTGCCCGCGGCCCGGCCCGCCGGCGGACGGCTGGGGATGGTGCTCGCGGGGCGGGAGCGGCGGCGGAGCGCGCTCGACGCGGTCGCCGAACTGCGCGAGCTGACCGCCGACGCCGGCACCCGCGACGTACGCCTGCTGCTCGCGCAGGCCTCGACCGACCTGCTGCGGACGCCCGCCTCCGAGATCGAGGCGTGGGTCGACTTCGAGTTGCGCTCCGCGGAGTACTACAGCCAGCTCGCCGAGGTCTGCGAGCACCGTTCGGACGTGGCGGCCGCCGAGGGCTTCCTGCCGTCGGAGGTCGCCGAGCGGGTGCACGCCCAGACGCTGGACGACACCCGGCGCCGGGTCTCGCTGCGCGGCTACCAGGACTTCGGCGCCCGGTTCGCGCTCGCCCAGCGCCGGGTCGTCCTCGGCGACGAGATGGGGCTCGGCAAGACCGTGCAGGCCATCGCCGTACTCGCGCATCTCGCGGCGGACGGGCACAGTCACTTCCTGGTCGTCTGCCCGGCGAGCGTACTGATCAACTGGACGCGCGAGATCGGCGCGCGCAGCACACTGCGGGCCCTGCCGGTGCACGGCGCGGAGCGGCTGGACGCCTACGAGGAGTGGCGGGAGCGCGGGGGCGTCGCGATCACCACGTACGACATGCTGCACCGCCTGCCCGCCCCGGACGGCGAGGGCACGAAGCCGGGGATGGTGGTCGTCGACGAGGCGCACTACGTGAAGAATCCGGACACCCGCCGCTCCCGGGCGGTCGCGGCCTGGACGGGGCACTGCGAGCGCGTCCTGTTCCTCACCGGGACGCCCATGGAGAACCGGGTCGAGGAGTTCCGCACCCTCGTCCGCTACCTCCAGCCGGCCCTTCTCCCCGCGATACGGCACACCACCGCGGCCGCCGGCCCGCACGCCTTCCGCAAGTCCGTCGCCCCCGCCTATCTGCGCCGCAACCAGCACGACGTCCTCACCGAACTGCCCGCGCTGGTGGAGGTCGACGAGTGGGAGGAGTTCAGCGCCGCGGACCGGGAGGCGTACCTCAAAGCGGTCGCGGACGGGAACTTCATGGCGATGCGCCGGGCCGCGTACGCCGACGCGGAGAAGTCCGCGAAACTGGGGCGACTGCGCGAACTGGTGGCCGAAGCGGCGGAGAACGGCCTGAAGGTGGTGGTGTTCTCCTACTTCCGCGATGTGCTGGCACTGGTCCGACAAGCCTTGGGAGAGGGCGTGTTCGGGCCGCTCTCCGGTGCCGTGCCCGCCGCGCGCCGGCAGCGTCTCGTCGACGACTTCACGGCCGCTCCCGGCCACGCGGTCCTCCTCTGCCAGATCGAGGCCGCCGGTATCGGCCTCAACCTTCAGGCCGCGTCCGTGGTCGTCCTGTGCGAACCGCAGGTCAAGCCCACGATGGAACACCAGGCCGTGGCCCGCGCCCACCGTATGGGCCAGGTCCGCCCCGTCCAGGTGCACCGCCTCCTCGCCACCGACAGCGTCGACCAGCGCCTGCTGCACATCCTCAAGAACAAGACCCGCCTCTTCGACGCCTACGCCCGCCGCAGCGACACCGCCGAACAGAGCCCGGACGCGGTCGACATCTCCGACAGCGCCCTCGCCCGCCGCATCGTGGAGGAGGAGCAAATACGACTTGCGGGCGCCGTGGGGCCGGGGCAGGTTGGCGCGCGGGAGCCCTGAGGGACACGTCTTTCGACGGCCGGCCCCGCCTACCCCCGGGCCGGCCCCGTCTTCACGCCCGCCCCGCACAACGGCACCACCGCCGTACGTCCTCCGAGCACCCCCTCCCGTACCGCCGCCCAGCACGCCACTCCCGTCGACTCGACGTACAGGCCCCGCGACGCCAAGTCCCTCTGGGCGTGGCGGATCTGGTCCTCCGTCACCGTGAGGAACGTGCCACCGGAGTCGCGTACGGCGCGCAGGATCTGGCGGGCCCGGGGCGGGCGCGGGATGGCGATGCCCTCGGCGAAGGTGGGGGCCGAGGGTGTGACGCCGACCAGGTCGTCCGCGCCCTCGGCCCACGCGTGCGCGAGCGGCGCCACCGCGGCGGCCTGGACGGCGTACAGCGCGGGCCGCCGGTCGATGAGCCCCGCCCCGTGCAGCTCGGCGACGGCGAGGGCGGCACCGAGGAGCAGCGTGCCGTTGCCGACGGGGACGACGATCACGTCGGGCAGGCGCCCGCCCAGGTCCTCCCAGAGCTCGTGCACGTACGTCTTCGTACCGTGCAGGAAGTACGGGTTGAAGACGTGCGAGGCGTAGAACGTGCCCGGGAGGTCCGCGGCCTCGCGCGCCGTCCGCGCCGCCGCCTCCCGGTCCCCGTCCACGACGTGCACCCGCGCCCCGTGCGCCTCGATCTGCTCCAGCTTCTTCGGCGAGGTGCCCTCGGGGACGTACACCGTGCAGGGCAGCGCGGCCCGCGCGCAGTACGCGGCGATCGCCGTCCCCGCGTTTCCGCTGCTGTCCGCGATCACCTGCCGTGGCCCCAGCCGCAGTGCCAGCTCGGCCAGCAGGACGGCGCCGCGGTCCTTGAAGGACAGGGTAGGCATCAGGAAGTCCAGCTTGGCCGAGATGCCCCCGCGCAGCTCCACCAGCGGGGTGCGGCCCTCGCCCAGGCTGACCGTGGGCCCGGCCAGCGGCAGGCACTCCGTGTACCGCCACAGTGAGTTCACCCGCCCGGTCAGGGAGGTGAGGGGCGCGGGGGTCGGTGCGAAGTCCAGGTCGAGCGGGCCGCGGCAGACCGGGCAGCACCAGTCGAGTGAGCCACCGGGGACGCGCGTGCCGTCCGCCGGGCAGAAGCGATCCGGCAAAGGTGTCATGTGCGCAGGCTATGCGTGCGCCTCGACGTCCTCGGGGAGCGGCTCCGGGTCCGTGACCCACCCCGCCACGAGGACGAGCCGCGAGGCCGCCCTACCGTGTCGCGCTTACGATGCGCCCAACTGTGCGGCGAACACATGCCCGTCGTACGTCGGTGCCGATCCTCTGCTTCGTGCCCGCCGTCGGGCTGGTCCTCGGGATCGTCGCGCTCGCGCAGATCAGGAAGCGGCGGCGTGAGCGACTTCTGGGACGGCTTCAAGGGCGGGATGAACGACTCGGCGCGCACGGGCACGGTCTTCTCGCTCAGGAAGGGGGACTGCTTCGACGAGCCGGGCGACTCGTCGAAGAGCGTGGCCGTCCACGTCGACAAGGTGCCGTGCGCCGGGAGGCACCACGCCGAGGTGATCGCGAACTTCGCTATGAGCGGCGCGGGTTACCCCGGCCGCGGCAGTCTGCTCGACGTCGCTGACGCCAAGTGCCGCGCGTTCGAGCGCGCGTACGCGATGGACGCCTGGGCCGTCCCGGACGATGTCCGGCTGTACCACTTCATCCCGACCCGCGACAGCTGGAACCTCGGCCGTCACTCGATCGTCTGCATGCTCGAGGGCGGGGACGGCGAGAGCGGCCTGACGGGTTCGCTGCGCAAGGACGGCTTCACCCTGAACGCGGACCAGTTCGCGTATCTGCAGGCCGTGGACGCGCTCGACGAGGCCCTGCGCGCGGCGCCCGCCGCGCAGTACGTCGACGACGACCTGCGGGGTTACAAGGAGTGGGCGACCAGCGTGTCCGTCGCGCTCGACGACGAGGCGCATCTGCTGCGCGGACACGGCTGGTTCCCCGCCGCCGAGAAGCCCGTCGCCACCCTCGTCGACGACATCGAGGCCTCGCGGAAGGAGTGGACGAAGGCGGCGGCCGCCACGGACGCGGACACCTTCTCCGCCCACTACAAGAAGGGCCTGAAGCTCATCGACCCGAGGAGGACGGTCACCGCACGCAAGGTTCTGGGCCTCACCGCCACCCCGCCGTCGAACGACCGGGGCGGGGGCAGTCGGGGCAACGGGGGAAGCGGTGGCGGTCTGGAGGTGTGACGCGGGCTACAGCGGGGAGAAAGTGCCTGGGTAAAGCCCACGGCGGGGATAGGTAATCACATCGAGTGATTCTTTGGCCTTCGCTTGCACGGCACAACCCACGGTTGCCAGGCTGTAGCTGTCTGTACAACCTGATGGGAGCGGCCAGTGACTTTCGGTGAGCAGCCGGCGTATCTGCGTGTCGCGGGTGATCTCCGCAAGAAGATCGTCGACGGTTCGCTGCCACCGCACACCCGCCTCCCCTCCCAGGCCAGGATCCGCGAGGAGTACGGCGTCTCGGACACGGTCGCCCTGGAAGCGCGCAAGGTGCTGATGGCCGAAGGGCTGGTCGAGGGCCGCTCCGGCTCGGGGACGTATGTGCGGGAGCGGCCGGTGCCGCGCCGGGTGGCCCGCTCCGGGTACCGCCCGGACAGTGGAGCGACCCCCTTCCGTCAGGAGCAGGCCGACCTGGCCGTGCGTGGCACCTGGGAGTCGCACAGCGAGCAGGCCGAGGCGAGCGGCGCGATCGCCGAGCGCCTCTCGATCCGGCCCGGCGACCGCGTGATGTGCACGAACTATGTCTTCAGGGACGCCGGCGAGGCGATGATGCTCTCCACCTCCTGGGAGCCCCTCTCCGTCACGGGCCGCACCCCGGTGATGCTCCCCGAAGAGGGCCCGCTCGGGGGCATGGGTGTCGTCGAGCGGATGGCGGCCATCGACGTGATCGTGGACAACGTCACGGAGGAAGTGGGCGCCCGTCCCGGCCTCGCCGAGGAACTCCTCGCGCTCGGCGGTGTCCCCGGGCACGTGGTCGTCGTCATCCAGCGCACGTACTTCGCCTCGGGCCGTCCGGTGGAGACGGCCGACGTCGTCGTACCGGCGGACCGGTATCGCATCGCGTACCACCTGCCCGTGAAGTAGACGTAGGAGTTCACGGGCGGTCGGCGCCCGCGGGACGGGGGCCCCTCGATCCCGGGCGAGCCGACCGCCAAGTGCCCGGCGTGCGAAGTCGGTTGCAATCTGGCCTTTCTCAAATGCCCTGCCCGGAGCGGAGTTCACGCTGCCTGACGGGCGCACGGAGGGCGCTCGACGGCGCGTTCGTACCCGTGCGCCCCCTCCGACTTGGCTGGTTGCGTACCTCTTTGTGTAAAGGCGTGTTCGCTGCGTGAAGGTTAGGCGTAGGCTCGGGCATATGCGGATTGCGGTTTCGTTAGGGTGCGGGGCACGGCGCGGGCCGGGGGCGGGAAGTGGAGGGGCTCGATGAACGACGGCACGATCACTCTTCCCTGGCTCGTCATACGGCAGGACGACAACGGCAATCGCTACCGCGTCGGCAGGTACGCGACCCGGGCCGAGGCCCAGAAGATCGCGGACAGTCTCGACGACCGCGGCCACAAGCAGCTCTACTGGGTCGAGCGGATCGCGCAGAACGGATCCAAGTGACGGTGTGACGGACCCGGCTTCGACGGTCCGAAGTCCTGTCCGTGTCCGGCGTGCCCTGCCGTAGGCTCCGGCGCATGGACGAAACGATCGTGGTGGTGGGCGGCGCCCTGCTGCACCACGGCCGCCTCCTCGCCGCGCGCCGCAGCGCACCCCCCGAACTGGCCGGACGCTGGGAGCTGCCCGGCGGCAAGGTGGAACCGGGGGAGGCCCCCGAAGCCGCCCTCGTACGCGAACTGCGCGAGGAACTCGGCGTCACGGCGGAGTCCGTCGAGCGCGTCCCGGGGGAGTGGCCCCTGCGGATGCCGTACGTCCTGCATGTGTGGACCGCGCGGCTGCTCCCGGGCTCGGCCGATCCCACGCCCCTCGAGGATCACGACGACCTGCGCTGGCTGAGTCCGGACGAGCTCTGGGACGTGGACTGGCTGGACCAGGACGTCCCCGCCGTGAAGGCGGTGCTGCGGCGCTGGGACGGCCAGGACCTGTCCTAGGCGCCGACGGGCCGCAGGGTCGGGTGCCGTGCACCGGCTCCTCTCTTTGGGTGACACCGGTGACGTACGAGGTGCGGGCGCGGGCGCCGGTGCGCGGCGCTGTGTGTACGGCGTTCGGGAGCGGGAGAGCGCGAGCCGCGTCCGCGGCTCGAAGTCCCGTACGCCGTTCGTGCCACAGTGCGCCCACATGTGCGGTAAAGCGTCCCGGATATCGGGTATGTGCCCATTAACCCCACGAAACCGGACATGGGTGGGTTCCTGGCCTGGGAAGTGATCGGCGTGATCGACACCGAAGGCGACTGTGCCGAGTGGAGTTTTCCCGCGGAGCCCGGTGCCGTCCGTACCGCCCGTGCCGTCGTCCGGGGCCAGCTGCGCACCTGGGGGCTGGATTCCCTCGGTGATGTGACCGCGCTGCTGGTCAGTGAGCTGGTGACCAACTCGCTGCGGCACGCCGCCGGCCCCATCGGTGTCCGTCTGGTCAGACCCGGGGGACTGCCGGGCGCTCTCCTCGTGGAGGTCTCCGACCCGTTGCCCGACCCGCCCCGTGAGCGGTCCGCCGACGCGGACGACGAGAGTGGTCGAGGGCTGCAACTGGTGGCGGGGTCGTCGCGGCGTTGGGGTACCCGGCCCGGGGACACTGGAAAGACGGTGTGGTTCGAGCTGGGGGTGCCCGGTTGAGGGTGCCGGCGGTGCCCGGTTGAGGGCGCGGACGGTATCCGGCTGAGGGTGCGGACGGTGCCCGGCTGAGGGGGCGTCGGCTGTCGTGCTGAGGGTGCGTCGGGCGGAGGGTGGGGCGACCGATTGGTTCAGGCCACCAGAGTTGTCCGGAGTCTTTGATTCGATGGGGCGCCACCTGGTTAGAAGACTGGGAGTATGTCGCGGCCGGTCCAAAAACCATCGGGACCGTGCTGTGATCGTGAACACCGTGTTGTGCGGCGCCGTAGTGCTGGATACTGCGGGCAGCCGCCCCCGGTGACCGGTGCCGGACGCGGTGAGCTGGAGGGGACGGTTCGCGTGAGCGAGATACCAGCGAAGGCCACGGAGTCCGAGGACCCGTCGGACGGCGCGAGGGCGGGGGCCGCGGGCGATTCCGCCGTGGCCGGAGCGACGGGCGGGGCGACGGGCGACGCCATGACCCGACCGCGAGGCGACGCGAGAACCGAGCCGACGAACACACCATGGGGCGGCGCACCCTCCGGACCGAGCGACGCCGCGAGGCCCCGGACGGCGGGCGCCTCGACGGGCTCCCGGGCGGGCGATCCGACGGACACCGGCACGGACGCGGGCGCGGGCAGCGGCGCGGACAAGGGCGCGGACATCGACCGGGCCACGGCCATGCCGCCTGGTGGACCGCAGGGCGGAGCACCCGTCGAACCGTCCGACGTACCGCCCGTCGAACCGTCCGGCGAGCCCATGGGCGACGCGATGTGGCAGAGCAGTCCGCCCGGTTCGATCTATGACTACATCAAGGTCGCCTCGTTCTCCATCGGCGCCGACGGCCTCGTCGACCAGTGGAGCCTGCGTGCCGAGCAGCTCTTCGGGATATCCCCCGAGCGCGCCCTCGGCATGGACCCCATCGAGGCGTTCTTCGAACCCGACCAGCGCGAGCGCGGCCAGCGCAAGATGGCGGAGATCCTGGACGGCCGCGAGTGGACCGGTGTGGTCCCCTTCCGCATGCCGGCCGCCGAGGACGGCGAGCCGGGCGCCGAGGGCCTCGCCGAGGTCTATGTGATGCCCACCACGACGGAGGACGGCGAGCGGGCCGCCGTGTGCATCGTCGTGGACGTCCGGACCCTCCGCAGCATCGAGACGGACCTCGCCGCCTCGCAGGCGATTTTCGGTCAATCTCCGTTCGGCTTCCTGCTCATCGACACGGATCTGCGGGTCCGGCGCGCCAACAAGCGGTTCGCCTCGGTGTTCGGCGGAAACGTGGAGAGCCACCGCGGCCGTACGGTCCACGACTATCTGCCGCGTTCCGAGGCCGATCGGGTCGCCGCGACGCTGCGCCGCGTCCTCGAAACCGGTGACTCCATCACGGACATGCACGTCACTGGTTTCATACCCGGCTCCGACGAGCGCCGGCACTGGTCGATCAACCTCTACCGCGTGCACAGCGGTACCGGCCGCCCCATCGGTATCGCCTGGCTCGGAACCGACATCACCAGCCGACGGGCCGCGGCCCGGGAAGCGGCCGCCGCCCGGCGCAATCTCGCTCTTCTGAACGAGGCGGGCGCCCGCATCGGCAACTCCCTCGACCTGGAGACCACCGCGCGCGAACTTCTCGACGTCGTCGTGCCCGGTTTCTGCGACCTCGCCACCGTCGACCTGTACCAGGGCCTGCTGGCGGGCGACGAGACCCCGCGCGCGCTCGCCGACGGCAGCGCGGAGCTGCGCCGGGTCGCCTTCGCCAGCGCCGTGTCCGACGCGCCGTTCATCGGCGGACCGGCCCCCGTGGCCGTGGGCGCCGTCCACCACTACCCGTTCAACTCGCCCTGCGCGGACGCCCTGCGCACCGCCCGCCCCCAGCACGTCCCCGCCGAGGACGGCGGGCTCATCCAGTCCACGCTGGCGGTCCCGATGGTCGCCCACGACACCGTGGTCGGCCTCGCCCAGTTCTCCCGTACGAAGGGCAGCGAGCCCTTCGGCGACCGCGACCGGGCGCTCGCGGTGGAACTCGCGGCGCGCGCCGCGGTCTGCATCGACAACGCCCGCCTGTACCGCCGTGAGCACGAACGCGCGCTGATCCTGCAGCGCTCCCTCCTCCCGCCGGGCGACCCGGAGGCCTCCGGTCTGGACATCGCGTGTCGCTACCTGCCCGGCAACGCGGCCACCGAGGTCGGTGGCGACTGGTTCGACGTCATCGAACTCCCCGGGCACCGCACGGCGTTGGTCGTCGGCGACGTCATGGGGCGCGGTCTGCGGGCGGCGGTCGCCATGGGTGAACTGCGCACCGCGGTCCGCACCCTGGCCCTCCTCGACCTCGAACCCGCCGAAGTCCTCTCGGCGTTGGACGAGATCGCCCGCGGCCTCGGCACCCCCGGCGGAGTCCAGCAGGCCACCCGCGCGGCCCGCCAGCCCCGCGACGCCGACCTCTCCGAGGTGTACCTGGCGACCTGTGTGTACGCGGTGTACGACTCCGTGACCCGCCGCTGCACCTTCGCCAACGCGGGCCATCTGCCACCGGTGCTGGTCGAACCCGGCGAGAGCGCGCTGATGCTCGACGTGCCGCCGGGCATGCCTCTCGGGGTGGGCGGCGAGCCCTTCGAGGAGGTGGAGGTCGAACTACCCGAAGGCGCACTGTTGGCGCTCTACACGGATGGACTGGTCGAATCGCGCGATCACCCCCTCGACGAGGGTCTGCAGGCCTTCGTCGGCGCGCTCACCGACCCCTCCCGCCCCCTGGAGGACGTGTGCGACCACGTCCTCAACACCCTCGACACCCACCACGGCGAGGACGACATCGCACTGCTGATGGCTCGCGTCCAGGGGCTGCCCGCCGATTCCGTCGGCGACTGGACGCTGCCGCGCGAGCCGCGCAGTGTGGGGCGGGCCCGTGAGTACGCGCGCACCCAGCTCACCGCCTGGGGCCTGGAGCCGCTCGTCGACACCGCCGAGCTCCTGGTCAGCGAACTCGTCACCAACGCGTTGCGCTACGGCGAGGGTGAGATCAGGCTGCGCCTGCTGCTGGACCGGACCCTCGTGTGCGAGGTCTGGGACGCGGGCCTCGTCCAGCCGCGTCGGCGCCGCGCCCGCGACACGGACGAGGGGGGCCGGGGGCTGCAGCTCGTCGGTCTGCTCTCCGCCTCGTGGGGCTCGCGGCGGACGCCGCGCGGCAAGACGGTCTGGTTCGAACTCCCGCTCCCGGACGGCGGCACGCCCCTCACGGACCCGGCGGAGGCGTTGCTGAGCCTGTTCTGACGGCACAGTTCCCCCGCGCCCCTGAAAAGCCCCCGCGCTCCTGAAAGCCCCCGCGCCCTCAGAAGTCCCTGCGCCCGCGTGTCCTCGGTCCGCCGAAGCTCGCCGCGGGGGCGCCGGGCGTGTCGTCGAGCAGGATCCCGCCGAGCACCGCACCGCCGACGCCCGCGCCCTCGGGTCCGGCGTACGGATTCCCGTACGCCCGCACGTCCCGCTCCGCGAGCTGCTGGGCCTCCAGAGCGAGCCCATCGGCGCACCGGACGTCGACGAGGGTGCGGGGCGTGAGCGCGAGGTGCCGCTCCGCCTCCGACAGCCGGGTCCGGGCCTCGACCCCGACCGCTCCCCGGTGTGTCGTGACGAAGTCGGAGGCGAGGGCGACGACACTGCGGGCCGGAAGGAGCGCGTGGTCGAGGAAGGCCCGGTCGAGGAAGGTCCGGTCGACGGGCACGCGGTCCTCGGCCAGGAGCGGTGCCCCGGCGTCGGCGAGGCGACGGAGGGCGCCGAGGGGGTCGTACGGACGGACGCCGCCCGTGATATCCCGCCGCACGTCGGCGACGGCCGACGCGGCGTGCGTGATCCGACCGGGCAGCGCACCGACGGCCGGGAGACCGCGCGCGGCCACGAGCTCGGCGTCCGCGTCACGCAGCGCGCCGGGCAACAAGGCCGTCGCGGAGGTGAGTTCGGAGGCCAGCCGGTCGATACCGGCCACGAAGAGGTCCGCCTGGTCGACGGCGGCCTCGACGGCCCGCAGATACGCCGTCGCCCGCGCGCCCTCCCCCCGGCCCAGGGACTGCCGGGCCCGGTCCAGGCGGGTGGTGGCGAAGACGAGCCGGTCCTTGGCCTGTTCGACGTTGCCCGCTACGGACAGGGACGCGGAGGGCGCGTACCGCTCGCGCAGTTCGGTGAGCGTCGCCTCTGCGGCCGGGGCGCGCGCGGTGAGCTCCCGGAAGCGGACCTCCGCCGACTCCAGCGCGGCGGGCAGCGTCCGCTCCAGGGCGCGCAGCAGGTCGAACCCGGGCGCCTCCGCGTCCAGCCGCCGCCCCGCCTCCGTACAGCGGGCGACGATCTCCTCCAGCAGTTGCCGCCTCACGAGGCTGTCGTCCGTCAGGGTGTCGTCCAGCCGCTGCCACAGCCGGAAGGACGCCGTCAGCTCGGAACGCGCGAACGCCAGTGCCTTCGTGTACGTCGCGACCGCCTCCTCCCCGAACCGGTCCGCGGCGCGGCCGAGTTCCTCCGTGCTGCTGCGCACGCAGTCGTCGATCTCGACGAGCAACCGCCCTGCCTGCCGGTCGAGTTCGGCGAACGGCACGGGGTGCGGGGTGCCGCCGCCGGGCGTCGTGCGGGTCCGGGCCCGTCGTGTCCGCCGCGCGTACGAGTACGCCGCCAGCGCCCCCGCGACGACCACCGCGACGAGGGGCAGCACGAGATCGCCGGTGTTCGTCCCACCCCGCCCGGGCGCGGCCCGCACCTCGTCGGCTCCGGCCCGTGCGACGGGCAGCAGCAGCCACCCCACCGCCAGCAGCCCCCCGAGCACGGCATGCGCCACCCGTACGGCTATGTGGGACGTGGCTCGGCGCGGCCGGCTTCGGCTCAGGGGCGACGTCACATTTGGGAGCGTATGGCCGCTTGCGCCGGGGCGCGACCGGGGGTGCGCCGAGGCGGGGCCGCTTAAGGTACCGGGGATACGGGGGCATACGGAGGGGGCACGGGGGATGGACGAGCAGCGCACGGGGACCGAGGTGGACGCGGGGGCGGAGCCGGTGGCGGAGACGCCGGCGACACCGGTCGGGGCGGGAACGGACAGGGGAGAGGGCGGGGGAGCGGGCGGGCCGGAGGACGACGAGGGCCGTACCTCCCCGGGCCGGGTCCCCGCCTGGCTTCGAACGGTGGGCCGGGGCTGGCGGCACCCCCGCCTCCGCTGGCCCAAACGGGTCGCGCTCGCGCTCGTTCTGATGGTGGTCCTCCCCATGCTCACCGCGGGCATCGCCCTGCGGGTCAATTACGCCGGAGACCCGGCCCCCGGTACCCAGACCAGGAACCGCGACGCCCTCTGGATGGGCCACGCCTGGGTGGACGGCCGGAAGAAGGACGCGGACGTCAAGACGCTCGCGAAGCGGCTGCGGGCGACCGGGATCCGGGATCTGTATGTGCACGCGGGACCGCTGGAGCACGACGGGACCCTGCCCGAGTCGGCGTACCCGAAGGCGCGTTGGCTGGTCGAGGCCGTGCACCGCGAACTGCCCGGTGTCCGTGTCCAGGCCTGGCTCGGCGACGTGCTCGCCACCGAGGGGGAGGTCGGGATGCGCCTGGAACGGGCGGCGACCCGGGCCGCCGTCGTCCGCTCCGCCGGGCAGATCCTCGACGCCGGTTTCGAGGGCGCCCACTTCGACCTGGAGCCCCTGCACTCCGACGACTCGAACTACCTTTCCCTGCTCGACGATCTGCGCCGCGTCACCCGCGCCCACGACGCCCAGCTCTCCGTCGCCGCCCACCAGATCGACCCGCTCCCGAACCTCCACTCCGTCTTCGGCGCCTTCACCGCGCACCCCAAGTGGTGGTCCCAGTCGTTCTTCGGACAGGTCGCCCGCCGGGTCGACCAGATCGCCGTGATGTCGTACGACACGGCACTTCCGCTGGAGAGCCTGTACGGGGGTTACGTCGCCGAGCAGACCTCCCTCGCCCTCGAAGTCACCCCGAAGTCGACCGACCTGTTGATGGGCCTGCCCTTTTATTACGAGGACAACATGGACCACCACGGCTCCGCCGAGACGGTCGCGGCGGCCGTCCGTGGCACCCGCCTCGGCCTCTCCCGCACCGACCGCACCCGGGAACACTTCGGCGTCGCCCTGTACGTGGACTTCGCCGCCCGGGAGAAGGACTGGACGGCGTACGAGGAAGGCTGGGTCCGATGACCGTCACGCGCAGGCCGCTCACGAGGGACGAGTTCGCGCCCCTCGCCCGTGCCGCTCTCGGCCCGGCCCGGACGCTCACCGCGGTCGCCCGGCTGCGCGGCGGCAGCAAGAAGGGTGTCTACCGGCTCTTCCTCGACGACGGCTCCACCGCGGTCGCCTACGTCTGGGACCCGGCCGAGGACTACTGGGACGCGGCCCCGGCCGACCCCCGCGACTCCTTCTCGCACGCCTCCGGGCTCGACCTCTTCAGCGCCGCGTACGACAGGCTCACCGCCCTCGGCATCCGCACCCCCCACCTGCTGTTCGCCGACCGCAGCCACACGCGTCTGCCCTCGGACGTGGCCGTGGTGGAGGACGTGCGCGGCGGCAGTCTGGAGGACCTGCTGCACCGCGACCCCGAGGCCGCCGAGGGGCCCCTGCGGGAACTGGCCGAGGCCCTGCGCACCCTGCACGCCCACCCCGCACCCCGCCACGGCAAGGTCGCCGTCGTCGACAACGGCGGCAGCGCGCACGGCGGTTCGTGCGAGCAGGTCGTCCTCGAACGGGCCCTGGCCGACCTGGCGGAGGCCGCCGCACGCGACCCTCGGATCGCCGCCGTACGCGAGGCCCTGTACGACCGTCTGCACGCCCTCACCGGGACGGTCCGACCGCGCGGCCGCGTCGGCCTGGTCCACGGCGAACTCGGCCCGGACCACGTCCTCGTGGACGAGCACGGCCACCCCGCCCTCATCGACATCGAGGGCCTGCTCTACTTCGACGCCGAGTGGGAGCACGTCTTCCTGCGCCAGCGCTTCCACCACGCCTACGAGGCACTGCGCGCCGACGGCCTCGACGAGGACCGGCTGCGCCTCTACCGCCTGGCCATGCATCTCTCGCTGGTCGCGGGCCCGCTCCGGCTCCTCGACGGCGACTTCCCGGATCCGGAGTTCATGCGGGCGATCGCGGAACACAGCATTGGGCAGACCCTCACGCTGCTGGAGAACCCCGTGCCATGATCTGAGGGCACGCGCCGGTTCGGCGCGCTCTGGGGGAGGGGGAAGTCCGTGCACCCGTATCTGGTTGGCTTGGTCGCGCTGGCGATGACCGGCACGGCGCTGATGGGGATCGCCGGGATCACCACGGGCTGGGTGGCGCCCTGGATGCGCATACGTGTCCTCCGGCCGAAGCTGTGGGGGTACGGCGTGCTGGTGGGGGCCGTCGGCATGTCCCTGTACATGTTCATCGGGCCGTTCCGAGGCCCCGACCTCAGCATGGCGCCCTTCGCGATGACCGGTATGGCCATGTTCTTCGCGGGGCTCTGGCTGCAGACGCTCTCGCGGCGTCCCGGTCGCCCCGGCATCCCCGAACGCCGATGACAGGGCCCTGGCTCTTCGCGGCGGGCCTCGGCGAGGGCGTGGTCCTCGGACTCGCGGCGGCCGTCGGGATCGTCGCCGTGCGCGGCGGCCGGGTGCCGGGGTGGGAGCGCCGTCCCGTCGTCCGGCGCCGCCTGTGGGGCCAGGGCGCGCTGGTACTGACGGCGGCCCTCGCCCTTGAGTCGCTGAGCCTGGCCTTCACTGGGCCCGGGTTCCTCCAGTTCGCCGTCGCCGTCGTGAGCGGCGCGGGCCTGATCACCGGGGCCGCCCTGATGCACCGGGCGACCCGGGACCGCCGCCGCGGCCCCACCGCTCCTTCGACTCCCTAGGGTCCTAAGGGTCCTAAGGGTCCTATGAAGACGAATCCCGCCTCCTGATCTTCGACCCCAGCCACACCAGCGGGTCGTACTTGCGGTCGACCGCGCGTTCCTTCAAGGGGATCAGGGCGTTGTCCGTGATCTTGATGCCCTCGGGGCAGACCTCCGTGCAGCACTTGGTGATGTTGCAGTAGCCGAGGCCGTGCTCGTCCTGGGCGGTGCGCTTGCGGTCCAGGCCGGTGTCGGAGGCCGCGTCCAGCGGGTGCATGTCCAGTTCGGCGACGCGCATCAGGAAGCGCGGGCCCGCGAACGCCGGTTTGTTCTCCTCGTGGTCGCGCACGACATGACAGGTGTCCTGGCACAGGAAGCACTCGATGCACTTGCGGAACTCCTGCGAGCGGTCCACGTCCTCCTGCTGCATGCGGTACTCGCCGGGGCCGAGACCGGCCGGGGGGACGAAGGCGGGGATCTGGCGCGCCTTCGCGTAGTTGAAGCCGACGTCCGTGACGAGATCCCGTACGACCGGGAAGGCGCGCAGCGGTGTGACGGTGATCGTCTCCTCCCGCGTGAACACCGACATGCGCGTCATGCACATCAGCCGGGGGCGCCCGTTGATCTCCGCCGAGCACGAACCGCACTTGCCCGCCTTGCAGTTCCAGCGGACGGCCAGGTCCGGGGCCTGGGTCGCCTGGAGCCGGTGGATGATGTCCAGCACCACCTCACCGTCGTTGACCTCGACCGCGAAGTCCTCCAGGCCGCCGCCCTTCACATCACCGCGCCACACCTTGAAGCGGGCCTCGTAGCTGCTCACTCGTAGAGCTCCTCTTCGGCGAGGTACTTGACCAGCTCCTCCTTCTCGAAGAGGGCGAGCAGGTCGGGACGAATGGGTTCGGTGGTCTCGCGGCTGAGGTCGATCTGACCGTGCACCGGGTCGGTGGCCGCCAACCCGCCTGTGGGATCGGTGAGTTGGCACAGGAGGTTCACGCGACGCCAGGTCCGCTCCATCGTCGGATGGTCCTCGCGGGTGTGGCCGCCGCGTGACTCCGTGCGCTCCAGAGCGGCGCGGGCCACGCACTCGCTGACCAGGAGCATGTTGCGCAGGTCGAGGGCGAGGTGCCAGCCGGGGTTGAACTGCCGGTGGCCCTCGACTCCGGCCCGCCGTGCCCGTACCCGCAGCTCCGCGAGTTTCTCCAGGGCCTGTTCCATCTCGGCCTCGCGGCGGATGATGCCGACCAGGTCGTTCATGGTCTGCTGGAGTTCCTGGTGGAGGGTGTACGGGTTCTCGGGCGGGCGTCCGCTCTCCGTACCGGGCTCCGGACCCTCGGCCGAGAAGGGCCGCAGGGCCTCGGCCGCCGCCGTGTCGATCTGGATGTCGTCCACGGGCGGGCGGTCCCCGGCCAGGTCGGCGGCATACCCGGCGGCGTGCAGTCCCGCCCGCCGCCCGAAGACCAGCAGGTCGGAGAGGGAGTTGCCGCCCAGCCGGTTGGAACCGTGCATGCCGCCCGCGACCTCACCGGCGGCGAACAGCCCCGGTACGCCGCGCGCGGACGCCGAGTCCGATTCGACCGCGATGCCGCCCATCACGTAGTGACAGGTGGGCCCGACCTCCATCGCCTCCGCCGTGATGTCGACGTCCGCGAGCTCCTTGAACTGGTGGTACATGGAGGGAAGCCGGCGCCGGATCACCTCGGCGGGCATACGGGTCGACACATCGAGGAAGACCCCGCCGTGCGGCGACCCGCGACCCGCCTTCACCTCGGAGTTGATGGCGCGGGCGACCTCGTCGCGCGGCAGCAGCTCCGGGGGACGCCGGTTGTGGTCCGGGTCCTCGTACCAGCGGTCGCCCTCCTCCTCGGACTGCGCGTACTTCTCCTTGAAGACGTCCGGGATGTAGTCGAACATGAACCGCTTGCCGTCGGAGTTCCTGAGCACCCCGCCGTCCCCGCGCACCGACTCGGTGACCAGGATCCCCTTCACCGACGGCGGCCAGACCATGCCCGTCGGATGGAACTGCACGAACTCCATGTTGAGCAGCGGCGCCCCGGCGAGCAGCGCGAGGGCGTGCCCGTCGCCGGTGTACTCCCACGAGTTCGACGTCACCTTGAACGACTTGCCGATACCGCCGGTGGCGATGACGACGGAGGGAGCTTCGAGCACGAAGAAGCGCCCGGACTCGCGCTCGTAGCAGAACGCGCCGGAGACGCGGTTGCCGTCCTTCAGCACACGCGTGACGGTGCACTCCTGGTACACCTTCAGTCGGCTCTCGTACTCGCCCGTCTCCTTCATGTCCTCCTGCTGGAGCGACACGATCTTCTGCTGGAGGGTCCGGATGAGCTCGAGTCCGGTCCGGTCGCCGACGTGGGCGAGCCGCGGATACTCGTGGCCGCCGAAGTTGCGCTGCGAGATCCGCCCGTCCTTCGTACGGTCGAACAGGGCACCCCAGGTCTCCAGCTCCCACACCCGGTCCGGGGCTTCCATGGCGTGCAGCTCGGCCATCCGCCACTGGTTCAGGAACTTCCCGCCCCGCATGGTGTCGCGGAAGTGGACCTGCCAGTTGTCGTGGGAGTTGACGTTGCCCATCGCCGCCGCGATGCCGCCCTCGGCCATCACCGTGTGCGCCTTGCCGAACAGCGACTTGCAGATCACGGCCGTACGAGCGCCACGTTCGCGCGCCTCGATGGCGGCGCGCAGTCCGGCGCCCCCGGCACCGACCACGACAACGTCCCACTCCTGCCTGTCAACCACGGACATCAGAAGGCCCCACCCAATCTAGAAGAAGCGCGGATCGTCGAAGGCGCCGGACGCGAGCAGATACACGTAGAAGTCGGCGAGCGCCACGCTGATCAGCGACGCCCACGCGAGCAGCATGTGACGGGCGTTCAGTTTCCCGACCCACTGCCACATCCGGTAGCGCACGGGATGTTTGGAGAAGTGCTTGAGCTTGCCGCCGACGATGTGCCGGCAGGAGTGGCAGGACAGGGTGTACGCCCAGATCAGCGTGATGTTGAGCAGGAAGACCAGGGTGCCCAGGCCCATGTGGCCCCAGCGGTAGTGCTCGTCGCGGAAGGAGAGCACGGTGTCGTAGGTCAGGATCCCGGCGACGACGATCGCGGCGTAGAAGAAGTACCGGTGGACGTTCTGCAGGATGAGCGGGAAGCGGGTCTCGCCGGTGTACTTCTTGTGCGGCTCGGCGACCGCGCAGGCCGGCGGCGACGCCCAGAAGCCGCGGTAGTAGGCCTTGCGGTAGTAGTAGCAGGTCAGCCGGAAACCGAGCGGGAAGATCAGGATGATGATGGCGGGGGAGATGCCCCACCAGCTCCCGAAGAGGTCCGCGTTGGGGCCCGCGTGCATCGTCTGGCACCGCTCGGCCAGACAGGGCGAGTAGAACGGCGAGACGTACGGCGCCGAGTAGTAGTTCGTGTCCGCGAACGCGCGCCAGGTCGAGTACACGACGAAGGCCAGCAGCCCGGCCGCGGTGACGGCGGGCGCCAGCCACCAGCGGTCGGTGCGCAGATGCGGGGCGGTGATCGCGGCGCGCGTGCTGGTCCGTACGCCGCCGCTGTTCGGTTGGGGTTCCGTACCAGTGGTCAAGGGAGAGCTCCGGTCGGGGTCGGGTCAGGGGGCGTGCCGGTCGCGGGCGCCGAGACCCTCGTCGTCCGAGTCGGTCCACAAGGCGTTGTCGTACGGGGTGTCGGGGATGGCCACGAGATCGGGGCGCCGCGGCGAGGCGACGCCGGGGGCCGTCTCGCGCAGCAGCGCGACGCTCTCGCGCAGATGGTCGGCGTCGGCACGGACGCGGCGCATTTCGAGCCCGCCGCTGCCGATTTGCTGCTCCAGGCGGCCCACTGACCGGTTCAGGTCGTCGAGGCAGCGCTGCACTGACATCAGGTCGTCTTGCACGGACATGACGTGACCTCACTTCCGTGGGCCTTCGGGGCCCTGGGTGGCAACGTTCATGCGCCTGCGAGTGTTGCGCGTCACACCTGCCGGTGTGAAGGGACGTGCACCAATTGGCGGGCGTGCGCTGGGGGCGCCGTCCCCTGGGGGTTGCGCCCCCAGACCCCCGCTTCGGCCTGAACGGTCTCGTCCTCAAACGCCGGACGGGCTGGATCGAGTCGGCCGGCGTTACGCCGCACGGGTGTGCTTGCTCTCGCTCCTCGCGTGTCGCCACCGGCCGGCGAACCCTTTCCTCTTCAGTGGGTCCGTAGATCTGATCAACTCCTTATATCGGTAAATATACCGCTAAACATGATCAGAACCCCTGTTCGCCCGCGGAGCGGCTTGTCCCGGAGGTAGCAGAGATGACCCACGACGGCGTCGGACTGCGCGCGGTGATGCGCTCGGTCGCGTTCCTCACCGCGGGCGCACTCGCGGTACCCGCCCTCGCCGCGTGCAGCGCCGACGAGGAGGTCGCCAAGCCCCTCGCCGCGCAGGACATCGCACCCGCGACCCGTGACCGGATCGCGGACGGCGGCACCCTCCGCTGGGCGGTGGACGCCGTACCGCAGACCCTCAACACGTTCCAGGCGGACGCCGACGCCGGCACCTCCCGGATCGCCGGCGCCGTACTGCCCTCCCTGTACCGTCTCGACTCCAACGGCACCCCCCAGCTCAACCCCGACTACCTCGAATCGGCCAAGATCGTCGAGACCGAGCCCAAGCAGGTCGTGCTCTACAAGCTCAACCAGCAGGCGGTCTGGAGCGACGGCCGCGAGATCGGCGCCGCCGACTTCGCCGCCCAGTGGCGAGCCCTGTCCGGCAAGGACAGCGCGTACTGGACGGCCCGCAACGCCGGCTACGACCGCATCGAGAAGATCGAGCGAGGCAAGAGCAACCTGGAGGTCCGCGTCACCTTCAGTCGCCCCTACGCCGACTGGAAGTCACTCTTCTCACCGCTGTACCCCAAGGACGTGATGGGCACCGCGGACGCCTTCAACGACGGGGCGCGCCGCAAGCTCCAGGCCACCGCGGGCCCGTTCACCCTCCAGACGATCGACCACAAGAGCGGCGAGGTCCTCCTCGCCCGCAACCCGCGCTGGTGGGGCCGCCCCGCCAAGCTCTCCGAGATCGCGCTGATCGCCGTCCCGCGCGACAAGCGGGCCGAGGCCCTCGCCGCCGACAAGGTCGACCTGGCCGAGATCGACCCCGAAGAGGCCGGCCGGATCACGCTCGCCGCCCGCGACAAGGGGACCGCCCCGCTGCAGGGGCAGGGCTCCGCGCTCACGCCCACGAAGGCGCTGCGCTCCTGGGCCGTCGCGCACGGCTCCGACGAGAAGGCCGCGTCCGAAGAGATCAAGGCCCGCAAGAAGCAACTCACGGCGATCGCGACGTACGCCCGTCAGCAGACGTCCCTGCGTGACTTCGTGGTCCGCAAGTCCCTCGAGCCCGCCTACACCCAGCTGGCCCTGAACGGCTCCGAGGGCCCGCTCGCCGACGAGCGCGTCCGCCGCGCCGTCGCCCGCGCGATCAACCGCGACGAACTGGCGAAGGCCGTCCTGGGCCCGCTGGGCCTGCCCGCCGTCCCGGTCGGCAGCCACCTCGCGCTCTCCGGCCAGCCGGACTACGCCGACAACAGCGGCGCGCTCGGCGGTCAGGACACCAAGGAGGCGCAGGCGCTGCTGGCGGATGCCGGATGGGTGCCCGGGGGACCGGTGAACGAGCAGCAACAGCAGCAGAAGAAGGAGAAGGACAAGGCGGCCGGGCCCGAGGGCAAGAAGGCGGACTCCGGCGCCGACTCGGACGACGGAACGTTCATCGTCGGCGAGGACGACAAGAACGGCGAGGCCGACCGGGACAAGAAGGACCCGAAGGACCACGCCGAGAAGCACGAAAAGAACGGGAAGGAGCACGCGGACGACGAGGCCGGCAAGCATCTCGACGGCAGGCAGTACGCCCCCAAGGACAACCGGCAGGGCGGGGCGCCCGGCGCCTACGCGCCCAAGGGCACGGCCGCCCCGGCGGGCGCCGCGGCCGGCGCGCTCGCCAAGGACGGCAAGGCGCTGACGCTGCGCTTCGTCCTGCCCTCGGGTCCCGGTTCGGACGCGCTGCGCACGGTCGCCGACCAGATCTCGCGGATGCTGGAGCGCATCGGCATCCGTACCGAGACGTCCAGGGTGCCGGACGACAGCTATTTCAAGGACCACATCGCCTCGGGCCAGTACGACCTGGCGCTGTACTCCTGGCCCGCCTCGGCCTTCCCCGCCACCGACGCCCGCCCGATCTACGCGAAGCCGGTCCCGGCAGCCGACGGCTCCCTCGCCGTCGAGCAGAACTACACCCGGGTCGGCACCGACCAGGTCGACCAGCTCTTCGACCAGGCCATCGCGACGCTGGACGAGGACGAGTCGCGTTCCCTGGTCCGCAAGGCCGATGCCCGGATCTGGGCCGCCGCCGGATCGATTCCCCTCTATCAGCGCCCCCAGCTCATGGCCACCCGCCTGACCCTCGCCAACGTCGGCGCCTTCGGGTTCCAGACCCCCCTCTACGAGGACATGGGCTTTCTGAAGAAGGGCGCGCAGGGGGGAACGGCACCGAAGAAGGACAGGTAGGAAGGGCAGGCAGGAAGGGCGATCGACGCCGCTCACGGCCTCCGGATTAGCCCGCGGAGGCCGTGCCCGTCAAGGCCACGTACCATGGGGTAAGGCCGTGGCGTGTCCAGCCCGGCAGGGTCCGCGTAGCACTGACGTACGCGCAGGCCGTCCACTCACTCCGGGAGAAGCGCCTCAATATGGCCACGCGCCACGACATCCGCAACGTCGCCATCGTCGCCCACGTCGACCATGGCAAGACCACCCTGGTCGATGCCATGCTCAAGCAGGCCGGTGCCTTCGCCGCGCACGCCGCCGAGTCGCTTGACGACCGCATGATGGACTCGAACGACCTGGAGCGTGAGAAGGGCATCACGATCCTGGCCAAGAACACGGCCGTGAAGTACCACCCGAAGGATGGTGGTGAGGTCATCACCATCAACATCATCGACACCCCGGGCCACGCCGACTTCGGTGGCGAGGTCGAGCGCGGTCTGTCGATGGTGGACGCGGTCGTCCTCCTCGTCGACGCCTCCGAGGGCCCGCTGCCGCAGACCCGCTTCGTGCTGCGCAAGGCGCTGCAGGCCCGCCTGCCCGTCATCCTGTGCATCAACAAGACGGACCGTCCCGACTCGCGCATCGACGAGGTCGTGAACGAGGCGTACGACCTCTTCCTCGACCTGGACGCCGACGAGGACCAGATCGAGTTCCCGATCGTCTACGCGTGCGCGCGTGACGGCGTCGCCTCCCTGACCAAGCCGGAGAACGGCACGGTCCCGCAGGACAGCGACAACCTGGAGCCGTTCTTCACCACGATCCTGGAGTCCGTCCCGGCCCCGTCCTACGACGAGTCCGCCCCGCTCCAGGCGCACGTCACCAACCTGGACGCCGACAACTTCCTCGGCCGTATCGCGCTGCTCCGCGTCGAGCAGGGCGAGCTGCGCAAGGGCCAGACCGTCACGTGGATCAAGCGCGACGGCTCGATGTCCAACGTCCGCATCACCGAACTGCTGATGACCGAGGCGCTCACCCGTAAGCCGGCCGAGAAGGCGGGCCCGGGTGACATCTGCGCGGTCGCCGGCATCCCGGACATCATGATCGGCGAGACGCTTGCCGACCCCGAGAACCCGATCGCGCTGCCGCTCATCACGGTCGACGAGCCGGCCATCTCGATGACCATCGGTACGAACACCTCGCCGCTGGTCGGCCGCGGCGGCACCGGTAAGGGCGCCTCCGCGAAGGCCGCCGTCAAGGACCGCAAGGTCACCGCCCGTCAGGTCAAGGACCGTCTGGACCGCGAGCTGGTCGGTAACGTCTCCCTGCGGGTGCTGGACACCGAGCGTCCGGACGCCTGGGAGGTCCAGGGCCGTGGTGAGCTCGCGCTCGCCATCCTGGTCGAGCAGATGCGCCGCGAGGGCTTCGAGCTGACCATCGGCAAGCCCCAGGTGGTCACCCAGATCGTCGACGGCAAGGTGCACGAGCCGGTCGAGCGCATGACGATCGACGTGCCCGAGGAGCACATGGGCGCGGTCACGCAGCTCATGGGCGTCCGCAAGGGCCGTATGGACAACATGTCGAACCACGGCTCCGGCTGGGTCCGCCTGGAGTTCGTCGTGCCCTCCCGCGGCCTCATCGGCTTCCGGACCGAGTTCCTGACCGGCACGCGCGGCACGGGCATCGCCCACTCCATCCACGAGGGCCACGAGCCCTGGTTCGGCACGCTGACGACCCGTAACAACGGCTCGCTGGTCGCCGACCGTGCCGGTGCGGTCACCGCCTTCGCGATGACGAACCTCCAGGAGCGCGGTGTGCTGTTCACCGACCCCGGCACCGAGGTGTACGAGGGCATGATCGTCGGCGAGAACTCCCGCGCCGACGACATGGACGTGAACATCACCAAGGAGAAGAAGCTCACCAACATGCGCTCCGCCGCCGCCGACTCGTTCGAGGCGATCGTCCCGCCGCGCAAGCTCTCCCTGGAGCAGTCCCTGGAGTTCTGCCGCGACGACGAGTGCGTCGAGGTGACCCCGGAGGCCGTGCGCATCCGCAAGGTCGTCCTCGACCAGAAGGAGCGCGGTCGCACCGCCAGCCGGGCCAAGCACGGCTGACCTCGACCGTTCCGCAGTGATTTCGGGCACCTCGCATCCGCGGGGTGCCCGATGCGTTGGGGGGGGCGCGCCGAGCGTGATGCGCAGCTTGCGCAGCGGTACGGGGCTGCGATAGGGCGGGGAGCGAGGGGAGGGTAGGGAAAACCCTTCATTACGGAGGAGGAGCCCTCCAAATTGGCCGGTTCCCACTACCCTGCAATCACGTGGGTCCCGGCCGCACGGCGCGTCTCGGTGCCGTGATCACACCGTCGGGGACGCACTCGCTTGATCAGCGAACGGCCTTGTCGTGGAAGCCCGTTGACCGCATAGAGGGGCAGTTGCCTCCGCCGGTCCGGGGTGGGTGGGCACGCCGATGGCACCCCCACATGACGGCCACGATAGCCGCAACCCCTTTTTTCGCTCCGTGCGTCCGCAATGCGGACGGTCGAGACCGATAGATGTGTAACAAGTCCGTTTCGCAGGGATCTTTCAGCAAACCCTTTGTCCGGATTTTGGAAGAAGTAGGCGACAGGTGTGATCGAACCGAGACCTTGTGAGTGTGGTCGGGGTCTGGCCCATGGCAGATAGTTAGGCGCGTAGAGCTCGGGTCAACGGGCCATACGCCTTCAGGTGGCGTCGGCTTGCGAGCGCAGGGGGCACCAGCACTTTCTCCGTCCCAAGTGTCGGCAATGTGACTAGTGCTCCCTTTTGCGGTGAACCAATGGACTCATGAGGAGGAACCCATGCGCGGTGCCAAGAGCGCCAAGTGGGTCGCGATAGCTGCGGTTGTGGCGCTGGGAGCGACCGCCTGTGGTGGTGGCGGTGGCGACAAGGGCGGCGACAGCAAGGCCGCCGTCGACCCGGCCGGTAAGTTCTCGGTCGAGGTGGGTGAGCCGCAGAACCCGCTGCAGCCGGCCAACACCATGGAGTCCAACGGCAGCATTGTCATCAAGTCGCTCTTCTCGCAGCTCGTGAGCTACGACGACAAGGGCAACATCGTCTACGTGAACGCCCAGTCGGTGGACACGAAGGACAACAAGACCTACACGGTCAAGCTGAAGTCGGGCTGGAAGTTCCACGACGGCACCCCGGTGACCGCCACGTCCTACGTCAAGGCGTGGAACTGGGCCGCCGCCCCGGCGAACAAGCAGACCAACAGCTTCTGGTTCTCCGACATCGCGGGCTACGACGACGTCGCCCCGGCGAAGGGCAAGCCGAAGGCCACGGAGATGTCCGGTCTGAAGGTCGTCGACGACAACACCTTCACGATCACGCTCTCCAAGGCGATCCCCTACTACGTCTACAAGCTCGGCTACGAGGTCTTCTCGCCGCTGCCCGAGTCCTTCTACAAGGACCCGAAGGCCGCGGGCGAGCACCCGATCGGCAACGGCCCGTACAAGTTCGTCAGCTGGTCGCACAAGAAGCAGATCGAGGTCGCCAAGTTCGACGGCTACCAGGGTCCGGACAAGGCCAAGAACGGTGGTGTGATCTTCAAGAACTACACCAACCTGGAGACGGCCTACGAGGACCTGAAGTCGGGCAACGTCGACGTCCTGCGTCAGATCGCCCCGAAGGACCTGCCGGTCTACAAGTCGGACCTCGGCAGCCGCGCGGTGGACAAGGCGTACTCGGCGATCCAGACGATCACGCCGGCCTTCTACACCAAGCAGTGGAAGGGCATCAACCCGAAGGTCCTGCAGGGCCTGTCGATGGCGATCGACCGCAACACGATCACCAAGACGGTGCTCCAGGGCACCCGTGAGCCCGCCACCGGCTGGGTCGCGAAGGGTGTGCTCGGCTACGAGCCGAACGCCGGCGGTGACGTCTTCACGTACAACCCGACGAAGGCCAAGCAGCTCATCAAGGACGGCGGCGGCGTCCCGGGCAACGCCATCACCATCCAGTACAACGCCGACGGCGGTCACAAGGAGTGGGTGGAGGCGGTCTGCAACTCGATCACCAACGCCACCGGTGTCAAGTGCTCCGGCGACTCCAAGGCCGACTTCCAGGCCGACCTGGACGCGCGTGACGCGCACGCGGTCAAGTCCATGTACCGCAGTGGCTGGGTGCTCGACTTCCCGATGAACGCCAACTTCATCCGTGACCTGTTCGGCACCAAGTCGGACGGCAACACGAGCGGGTTCTCGAACAAGAAGGTCGACGCCGACATCGCCGCGGCCGACACCGCCAGCTCGCTCGCGGACTCGGAGAAGAAGTACCAGGACATCGAGAAGGAGCTCGTCAACTACATGCCGAGCATCCCGCTCTGGTACTACAAGGTCAACGCGGGCTACTCGGACAAGGTCACGGGCGTCGCGTACGCCCAGGACGGCGACCCGATCCTGACCGGCGTTCAGGTCAAGAAGTAACCGCAATCAGCCCGTGATCCCGGGTGCGGCGCCGCCTCGTGCGCCGCGCCCGGGGGGACGGCAGCGGCCGGGGGGCCCTTTCCACGCGCATCGTTCAGGGGTGCGCGGGGAAAGGGCCCGTCGGCTGTCGCCGTAGTAACTACATGGAGGCACGATGGGGCGCTACGTCGCACGACGACTGCTCCAGATGATCCCGGTCTTCATCGGGACAACCCTGCTGATCTTTCTCATGGTCTACGCCCTGCCCGGCGACCCCGTGCGAGGCCTGTTCGGCGACAAGGGCGGAAGCCCCGCCGTCATCGCCTCACTGAGACATCAGTACGGCCTGGACCAGCCGATCCTGGTGCAGTACTACCACTACATGAAGGACATGATCCTTCACTTCGACTTCGGCACGCAGATCGCGAGCGGCCGCCCCGTCACGGACGTCCTCGGCGAGGCGTTCCCCGTGACCCTCCGCCTCGCCTCGCTGTCCTTCGCCATCGAGGTCGTCCTGGGCATCGCCCTGGGCGTCTGGGCGGGCATGCGCGCCGGGCGGTTCGCGGACAACGCGATCCTGCTGGTCTCGCTGCTGCTGATCTCCGTTCCGGTGTTCGTTCTCGGCTTCATCCTGAAGGTCGTCTTCGCCTTCCAGCTCAACTGGCTGCCGCCGAACGTGAACGACTCCACGAACTACAACGAGTTGCTGATGCCGGCGTTCGTCCTCGCGACCGCTTCACTGGCCTATGTGACCCGGCTCACCCGTACGTCGGTCGCCGAGAACCTGCGCGCCGACTACATCCGTACGGCCATCGCCAAGGGCCTGCCGCGGCGTCGTGTGGTGGGTGTCCACCTCATGCGCAACTCGCTGATCCCCGTGATCACCTACCTGGGCACCGACATCGGCGCGCTGATGGGCGGAGCCGTCGTCACCGAGGGCCTGTTCAACATCCAGGGCATCGGCGGCACGATCTACCAGTCCATCGTGCGGCGCGAAGGCACCACGCTCGTCGGCCTGGTGACCATCCTGGTGCTGGTCTACCTCCTCGCCAGCCTGCTCGTCGACCTGCTGTACGCGGTCCTGGACCCGAGGATTCGCTATGCCTGACGTGACCAAGACCGACGTCCAGACGGCGGTGGCGACCGACGGCGGGGCCACCCCGGTGGCGGTCCCCGCGGCCAAGCCGGAGAAGTCCCGCAGCCTGTGGGGCGACGCCTGGAACGACCTCCGGCACAGCTGGATCTTCGGTGTCTCGGCGGTGCTGATCCTGCTGCTGCTGACCATCACCTTCTTCCCGGGGCTGTTCACCGACACCGACCCGATCAAGGGCGATCTGGCCAAGCACTTCCTGCAGAAGCCGAAGCTGGGCCATGTGTTCTCCGCGGACTGGCTGGGCTACGACCAGCAGGGCCGCAGTGTCTACGCCCGTACCATCTACGGCACCCGGGCCTCCGTGGCCGTGGGCTTCGGCACCACCCTCGCGGTGACGCTCGTGGGTGGCCTGATGGGCATGATCGCCGGATACTTCGGCGGCATCGTCGACTCGATCCTGTCGCGTCTGACGGACGTCTTCTTCGGCATCCCGTTCCTGCTCGCCACCATGGTCGTGCTGACCTCCTTCCCGGACCGTACGACCTGGGTCGTCATCGGCGCGCTGGCCGCCTTCGGCTGGACGCAGATCGCCCGCGTGATGCGCGGCGCGGTGATCACCACCAAGCAGGCCGACTACGTACACGCGGCCAAGGCCCTGGGTGCGAGCACCCCGCGGATCATGTTCCGGCACATCCTGCCGAACACCCTCGCCCCCGTGATCGTCGTCTCCACCATCTCGCTCGGTGTCTACATCTCCGCCGAGGCGACCCTGTCCTTCCTCGGACTCGGCCTCAACGGCGTGTCCTGGGGCAACGACATCTCGGACGGCGGCAACCAGATCCGCGTGGCGCAGTGGATCATGCTCTATCCGTCGATCATGCTCAGCATCACGGTGCTGGCGTTCATCATGCTCGGTGAGGCCGTCCGTAACGCCCTCGACCCGAAGCTGCGCTGAGGGAGGCGTACGTGACCATCATCGAAGACTCCGTCCCGGTGCCCGCCCCGCGTAAGGGCGGCACCGACGACGGGCCGCTGCTCGAAGTGCGTGACCTGCACGTCGAGTTCCACACCCGCGAGGGCGTGGCCAAGGCGGTCAACGGTGTCAACTACAGCGTCAGTGCGGGCGAGACGCTCGCCGTGCTCGGCGAGTCCGGCTCCGGCAAGTCCGTGACCGCGCAGGCGATCATGGGCATCCTCGACATGCCGCCGGCGAGGATCCCGCAGGGCGAGATCCTCTTCCGCGGCCAGGACATGCTCAAGATGTCCGGCGAGGAGCGCCGCAAGATCCGCGGCCAGAAGATCGCCATGATCTTCCAGGACGCGCTCAGCTCGCTCAACCCGGTCCTGTCCGTCGGCTACCAGCTCGGCGAGATGTTCCGGGTGCACCAGGGCCTCTCCAAGAAGGAGGCCAAGGCCAAGGCGATCGAGCTGATGGACCGGGTGAAGATCCCGGCCTCCGCGGCCCGTGTGAACGACTACCCCCACCAGTTCTCGGGCGGTATGCGCCAGCGCATCATGATCGCGATGGCGCTGGCCCTGGAGCCGGACCTGATCATCGCGGACGAGCCCACCACGGCGCTCGACGTGACGGTCCAGGCCCAGGTCATGGACCTGCTCGCGGACCTTCAGCGCGAGTACAACATGGGCCTGATCCTGATCACCCACGACCTCGGCGTCGTCGCCGACGTCGCGGACAAGATCGCCGTGATGTACGCGGGCCGGATCGTGGAGCGCGCCCCGGTCCACGAGCTGTACAAGCGCCCCGCGCACCCGTACACGCGGGGTCTGCTGGACTCGATCCCGCGCCTGGACCAGAAGGGCCAGGAGCTGTACGCGATCAAGGGGCTGCCGCCCAACCTGCTGCGCATTCCGACCGGCTGCGCGTTCAACCCGCGCTGCCCCAAGGCCCAGGACATCTGCCGCACCGACGTGCCGGCGCTGCTCCCGGTGAGCGAGCAGGACGGCACCGAGCTGGTCGGCCGCGGTTCGGCCTGCCACTTCTGGAAGGAGACGATCCATGGCTGAGCTCAGCAAGAACGACGAGCAGGAGGCCACCCCGAACGTCTCCGACGTGGAGGTCGTCGACGCCCACTCCGAGACGGAGGCGGTCGCCGCGATCGAGGCGCCGGTGGACCGTGGCGAGCCGATCCTTCAGGTGCGCAACCTGGTGAAGCACTTCCCGCTCACCCAGGGCATCCTGTTCAAGCGGCACATCGGCGCGGTGAAGGCCGTCGACGGCATCTCCTTCGATCTGCACCAGGGCGAGACGCTGGGCATCGTGGGCGAGTCCGGCTGCGGCAAGTCCACCGTGGCCAAGCTCCTGATGAACCTGGAGCGGGCCACCGCGGGCGAGATCTTCTACAAGGGCCAGGACATCACCAAGCTGTCCGGGCGCGCCCTGAAGGCCGTGCGCCGCAACATCCAGATGGTCTTCCAGGACCCGTACACCTCGCTCAACCCCCGTATGACGGTGGGCGACATCATCGGTGAGCCCTTCGACATCCACCCCGAGGTGGCTCCGAAGGGCGACCGGCGGCGCAAGGTCCAGGAACTGCTGGACGTGGTCGGCCTCAACCCCGAGTACATCAACCGCTACCCGCACCAGTTCTCCGGCGGTCAGCGTCAGCGCATCGGCATCGCCCGTGGTCTCGCGCTCAACCCCGAGATCATCATCTGCGACGAGCCGGTGTCGGCGCTGGACGTGTCGGTGCAGGCGCAGGTCATCAACCTGATGGAGCGGCTCCAGGACGAGTTCAACCTGTCCTACCTCTTCATCGCGCACGACCTGTCGATCGTCCGGCACATCTCGGACCGGGTCGGCGTGATGTACCTCGGCAAGATGGCGGAGATCGGCAGCGACGAGCAGATCTACGACCACCCGACGCACCCCTACACCCAGGCGCTGCTGTCGGCCGTCCCGGTGCCGGACCCGGAGGCCCGTGAGCACCGCGAGCGGATCATCCTGACCGGTGACGTGCCGTCCCCGGCCAACCCGCCGTCGGGCTGCAGCTTCCGCACCCGCTGCTGGAAGGCCCAGGACAAGTGCTCCGTGGAGACCCCGATCCTCGCGGTGCCCCAGGTGTTCAAGGGCGTGGACTCGCCGGCGGCCCATGAGTCGGCGTGCCACTTCGCCGAGGAGAAGGACGTCGTGCACGCGGCCTGAGCGCCACGCGTCCCGTGATCGACAGGCCGGTTCCCGGCACCGCCACCGCGGTGCCGGGAACCGGCTTTTTCGGGTGGGGCAGGAACGGGTGGGGGAAGATCGGGCGAGGGCCGGGCGAGGGCCGGGCGGGGGTCGGGTGGGGGAACATGCTGCATCACGTCGAACTGTGGGTGCCGGACCTGGAGCGCGCGGTCCGCTCCTGGGGATGGCTGCTGGAGAGCCTGGGCTGTGAGCCGTACCAGGAGTGGCCGCACGGCCGCAGTTGGCGCCGGGGCGAGACCTATCTCGTCGTCGAGCAGTCGCCCGCGCTGAGGACGGACTCCCACGACCGTCTGCGCCCCGGCCTGAACCACCTCGCCTTCCACGTGCCGGACCGCACCGAACTCGACCGGCTCGTCGCCGAAGCACCCCGCCACGGCTGGTCACCCCTCTTTTCGGACCGCTATCCGCACGCGGGCGGTCCGGAGCACTGCGCCGCGTATCTGGAGGACGCGGACGGCTTCGAGGTGGAGTTGGTCGCGCGCGCCTGACATATGCGGGCGTGGACTCCACGTACGGGTGGCCTGAATGTGCGGTATGTGCGTTACAGGTTGATATTGGCCGGTAATGGAACAGCGCTGCGGCGCTGGCGGCAGCGCACTCTGGGAGGCACTCCATGCGTGGAGCGACGCACGCCACATGGGCCGTGGGCGCGGCGGCGGTGGCCCTCGTGGCGACGGCCTGCGGAGGCGGCGGAGGCGGCGGCAGCAGCGGCGCGTCCGGAGTGCTCAGTTCCTCCTGGGGGGACCCGCAGAACCCGCTGGAGCCGTCCAACACCAACGAGGTGCAGGGCGGCAAGGTCCTCGACATGATCTTCCGGGGTCTGAAGCGGTACGACGCCAGGACCGGCGCCGCCCAGAACATGTTGGCGCAGAAGATCGACACCTCGGACTCGCAGAACTTCACGATCACCGTCAAGGACGGCTGGACGTTCAGCAACGGAGAGCCCGTCACCGCGCAGTCCTTCGTGGACGCCTGGAACTACGGGGCCAGTCTCAAGAACAACCAGAAGAACGCGTACTTCTTCGGGTACATCGAGGGCTACGACAAGGTCCACCCCGAGGCGGGAACGCAGAGCGCGGACACGCTGTCGGGGCTGAAGGTCACCGGCGCCCACACCTTCACCGTCAAGCTCAACCAGAAGTTCTCGACCTTCCCCGACACCCTCGGCTACGTGGCCTTCGCGCCGCTGCCCAAGGCGTTCTTCAGCGACCACGCGGCCTGGCTGAAGAAGCCGATCGGCAACGGGCCCTACGCCGTCGACTCGTACACCAAGGGCTCGATGATGTCCCTGCGGAAGTGGGACGCGTACCCGGGGACGGACAAGGCACAGAACGGCGGGGTGGACCTGAAGGTCTACACCGACAACAACACCGCCTACACCGACCTGATGGCGGGCAACCTCGACCTCGTCGACGACGTGCCCGCCGCCCAGCTCAAGAACGTGAAGAGCGATCTCGGCGGCCGGTACATCAACACCCCGGCCGGCATCATCCAGACCATCGCCTTCCCCTTCTACGACCCGGCCTGGGACAAGAGCGGCATGGAGAACGTCCGCAAGGGCCTGTCCATGGCGATCAACCGGGACCAGATCACCAGCACGATCTTCCAGAAGACCCGCACCCCGGCCTCCGACTGGACCTCACCGGTGCTCGGCGCGGCCGGCGGCTTCCAGGACGGCCTGTGCGGCGCCTCCTGCCGGTACGACCCCGCGCAGGCGAAGAAGCTGATCCAGGACGGCGGCGGACTGCCCGGCGGCCAGATCAAGATCTCGTACAACGCGGACAGCGGCTCCCACAAGGAGTGGATCGACGCCGTCTGCAACTCCATCAACAACGCGCTGGGCAACGACAAGGCCTGCGTCGGCAACCCGATCGGCACCTTCGCCGACTTCCGCAACCAGATCGGGCAGCACAAGATGCCGGGTCCGTTCCGGGCCGGCTGGCAGATGGACTACCCGCTGATCCAGAACTTCCTTCAGCCGCTGTACTACACGAACGCCTCCTCCAACGACGGCAAGTGGTCCAACAAGGACTTCGACAAGCTCGTCGACCAGGCGAACGCCGAGACCGACAAGGCCAAGGCCATCCAGCTCTTCCAGCAGGCCGAAGGGGTCGTACGGGACAACATGGCCGCCATCCCGCTCTGGTACCAGAACGGCAGCGCGGGCTACTCGGACAGGATCTCCAACGTGGCGCTCAACCAGTTCAGCGTGCCCGTCTACAACGAGATCAAGGTCAGCTGAGCCGTCCACGGGGCGAACGCCGGGTTGCTGAAGCGAACCCGGGCGTGGGCCCCGTACTACCTCCGGAGCCCTCATGGGACGGTATGTGATCCGGCGTCTGCTCCAGATGATCCCGGTCTTCATCGGCGCCACGCTCTTGATCTTCCTGATGGTGAACGTGATGGGCGACCCCATCGCGGGCCTGTGCGGCGAGCGGCAGTGCGACCCCGCCACCGCCGCCCAGCTGCGCAAGGAGTTCGGCCTCGACAAGCCGCTGTGGCAGCAATACCTCACGTACATGGGCAATGTCTTCACCGGCGACTTCGGCACCGCCTTCACCGGGCAGCCGGTCACCGAGCTGATGGCCGACTCATTCCCCGTCACCATCCGGCTGACGATCGTCGCGATCCTCTTCGAGATCGTCATCGGCATCCTGCTGGGCGTCGTCACCGGGCTGCGCCGCGGCCGGCCCGTCGACACCGGTGTCCTGTTGCTCACCCTGGTCGTCATCTCGATCCCGACCTTCGTCACCGGATTGCTTTTGCAACTGCTCTTCGGTGTCGAGTGGGGCTGGATCAGACCCTCGGTCTCCACGGACGCCACCTTCGGCGAACTGATCGTGCCCGGACTGGTCCTCGCCTCCGTCTCCCTCGCCTACGTCACCCGGCTCACCCGGACCTCCATCGCCGAGAACAAGCGGTCCGACTACGTCCGTACGGCCGTCGCCAAGGGCCTGCCCCGGCACCGGGTGATCACCAAGCACCTGCTGCGCAACTCGCTGATCCCCGTGGTCACCTTCATCGGCACGGACATCGGCGCGCTCATGGGCGGCGCGATCGTCACCGAGCGGATCTTCAACATCCACGGCGTCGGCTACCAGCTCTACCAGGGGATCGTGCGGCAGAACACCCAGACCGTGGTCGGCTTCGTGACCGTCCTCGTCCTCGTGTTCCTGGTCGCCAACCTGCTCGTCGACCTCCTCTACGCCGTACTCGACCCGAGGATCCGCTATGCCTGAGCAGCCGCCGCCGTACCAGCGGGAGGGCGCCATCGCCGCGACCGGCGCGGGCGGCGCCATGGACCTCGCCACGAGCGAGGGCGCCACCCTGGAGCGGACACCGGGCGGCCCCGAGGGCACGGGCCCTCAGGAGAAGCCCAGGAGCCTGTGGTCCGACGCCTGGCGCGATCTGCGGCGCAACCCCGTCTTCATCGTCTCCGGGCTCCTCATCCTCTTCCTGGTCGTCATCTCCCTGTGGCCCTCGCTGATCGCCACCCAGAACCCCCTCAAGTGCGACCTCGCCAAGGCCCAGGAGGGCTCGCAGCCGGGACATCCCTTCGGGTTCGACGGGCAGGGCTGCGACGTCTACACACGGGTGGTGTACGGGACCCGCGTGTCGATCAGCGTCGGCGTCTGCGCCACTCTCGGCGTCGCGATCCTCGGCTCGGTGCTCGGCGGGCTCGCCGGGTTCTTCGGCGGAGTGGGCGACTCGGTCCTCTCCCGGATCACCGACATCTTCTTCGCGATCCCCGTCGTGCTCGGCGGCCTGGTCCTCCTCTCCGTGGTGACCAGCAACACCATCTGGCCGGTCATCGGGTTCATGGTGCTGCTCGGCTGGCCCCAGATCTCGCGCATCGCGCGCGGCTCCGTCATCACCATCAAGCAGAACGACTACGTCCAGGCCGCCCGCGCCCTCGGTGCCTCGAACTCCCGCCTGATGCTCCGGCACATCACCCCCAACGCCGTCGCGCCGGTCATCGTCGTCGCCACCATCGCGCTCGGCACCTACATCGCGCTGGAGGCGACGCTCTCCTACCTCGGCGTGGGCCTGAAGCCCCCCACGGTCAGCTGGGGCATCGACATCTCCTCGGCCTCCGCCTACATCCGCACGGCCCCGCACATGCTGCTGTGGCCCGCCGGCGCCCTCGCGATCACCGTGCTCGCGTTCATCATGCTCGGCGACGCGGTGCGCGACGCCCTCGACCCGAAGCTGAGGTGACGGCCGTGCTGCTCGAAGTACGCGATCTGCACGTGGAGTTCCGCACCCGGGACGGGGTCGCCAAGGCCGTCAACGGGGTCGACTACGGCGTGGACGAGGGCGAGACGCTCGCCGTCCTCGGCGAGTCCGGTTCCGGCAAGTCCGTCACCGCGCAGGCCGTGATGGGCATCCTCGACATGCCGCCCGGGCGGATCACCGGCGGCGAGATCCTCTTCCAGGGCCGGGACCTGCTGAAGCTCAAGGAGGACGAGCGGCGCAAGGTCCGCGGCGCCGAGATGGCGATGATCTTCCAGGACGCGCTGTCCTCCCTCAACCCCGTGCTCAGCGTCGGCGACCAGCTCGGCGAGATGTTCACCGTGCACCGCGGGATGTCCCGCAAGGACGCCCGCGCCAAGGCGATCGAGCTGATGGACCGGGTGCGCATCCCGGCCGCCGCCGACCGGGTGCGCGACTATCCGCACCAGTTCTCCGGCGGCATGCGCCAGCGCATCATGATCGCCATGGCGCTGGCCCTGGAGCCCGCCCTGATCATCGCCGACGAGCCGACCACCGCCCTCGACGTCACCGTCCAGGCCCAGGTCATGGACCTGCTCGCCGAGCTGCAGCGCGAGCTCGACATGGGGCTCATCCTCATCACCCACGACCTCGGCGTCGTCGCGGACGTCGCCGACCGGATCGCCGTCATGTACGCGGGCCGGATCGTCGAGTCCGCGCCGGTCCACGACATCTACAAGGCCCCCGCCCACCCGTACACCAAGGGCCTCCTGGAGTCGATCCCGCGCCTCGACCAGAAGGGCCAGGAGCTCTACGCGATCAAGGGCCTGCCGCCCAACCTGATGCACATCCCGCCCGGCTGCGCCTTCAACCCGCGCTGCCCGATGGCCCAGGACATCTGCCGCACCGAGGTGCCGCCGCTGTTCGAGGTGGACCGTGACGGGGTGGACCGCGCAGAGGTGGACCGGGAAGCCGGGGCTCGCACCAGCGCCTGCTTCTTCTGGCGGGAGTGCCTCGATGGCTGAGGCGATTCTGGAGGTCAGCGGCCTGGTCAAGCACTACCCGCTGACGCGGGGGATCCTCTTCAAGAAGCAGATCGGCGCGGTCAAGGCCGTCGACGGGGTCGACTTCGAACTCGCCGCGGGCGAGACCCTCGGCATCGTCGGCGAGTCCGGCTGCGGCAAGTCGACGGTCGCCAGGATGCTGGTCAACCTGGAGAAACCGACGGACGGGACGATCAAGTACAAGGGCGAGGACATCACCAAACTGTCCGGCAGGGCGCTCAAGGCCGTACGCCGCAACATCCAGATGGTCTTCCAGGACCCGTACACCTCGCTCAACCCGCGCATGACGGTCGGCGACATCATCGGGGAGCCCTACGAGATCCACCCCGAGGTCGCGCCCAAGGGCGACCGCAGGAGACGCGTCCAGGACCTGCTGGACGTGGTCGGCCTCAACCCCGAGTACATCAACCGCTATCCGCACCAGTTCTCCGGCGGCCAGCGCCAACGCATCGGCATCGCACGGGGGTTGGCGCTGCGCCCCGAGATCATCGTCGCCGACGAGCCCGTCTCCGCGCTCGACGTCTCGGTACAGGCGCAGGTGATCAACCTGATGGAGCGGCTCCAGGACGAGTTCGACCTGAGCTACGTCTTCATCGCGCACGACCTCTCCATCGTGCGGCACATCTCCGACCGGGTCGGCGTGATGTACCTCGGACGGATCGTGGAGACCGGCAGGGACGCCGAGATCTACGACCATCCGACGCACCCGTACACCCAGGCCCTGCTCTCCGCCGTGCCCGTCCCCGACCCCGAGGCCCGTGCGCGACGGGAGCGGATCATCCTCGCCGGAGACGTGCCCTCCCCGGCGAACATCCCCTCCGGCTGCCGCTTCCGCACCCGCTGCTGGAAGGCCCAGGAGCGCTGCGCGCTGGAGGTACCGCCGCTCGCGGTGCCCGCGGAGTTCCGCTCCGTGGGGGGTCCGGCCGCGCACGACTCGGCCTGTCATTTCGCCGAGGAGAAGCGGGTCGTACCGCCGGAGGAACCGCCCGAGCGGGCGACATAAGCCCTCAAATGATGGCGAACTTCGTTAACATGCAGGCAACTTGGCCGAAGCGGCACCGATATACGGACGCGTCAAGGTAATCAGCGTACGGCCGTGCGGGTGCCGTAGATGGGCCGGGGCGCGCCATGTCGCCCCGGCCCGTCGCATGTGTTCAGCCGGTCATGCCCAGTGATCGCTTCAGGAAGTCCACCTGGAGCAGCAGGAGGTTCTCCGCGACCTGTTCCTGCGGGGTCATGTGGGTGACGCCCGACAGGGGCAGCACCTCGTGCGGGCGGCCCGCGGCCAGGAGTGCCGAGGAGAGCCGCAGGGCGTGCGCGACCACCACGTTGTCGTCCGCGAGGCCGTGCACGATCATCAGCGGCCGGTGCGGCTCGGCGGGCGCGGACAGCCCGTCGTCCGTGATCAGCGAGCTCTTCGCGTACGCCTCCGCGGCCGTCGCCGGATCACCGAGGTAGCGCTCCGTGTAGTGGGTGTCGTACAGCCGCCAGTCGGTGACCGGGGCGCCCGCGATGCCCGCGTGGAAGACGTCGGGGCGGCGCAGCACGGCGAGCCCCGCGAGCCAGCCGCCGAACGACCAGCCCCGGATCGCCACCCGGGACAGATCCAGCGGGAACCTCTTCGCGAGGCCGTGCAGCGCGTCGATCTGGTCGTCGAGGGTGAGTGTGAAGTCGTCGCGGACCGCCTTCTCCCAGGCGGGGGAGCGGCCGGGGGTGCCGCGGCCGTCGGCGACGACCACCGCGAAGCCCTGGTCGGCGAACCACTGCGAGGTGAGGTGCGCGTTGTGCGCGGCCAGCACCCGGGGGCCGTGCGGACCGCCGTAGGGGTCCATGAGGACGGGGAGGGGAGTGACACCGTCGTAGTCAGTAGGCATAAGCAGGGCGCATGAGATTTTCCGTGCGCCCCCCTCGGTGAGCGTCACGCGCGGGGACAGACCGGGACTTTCTGCATACGACGTGACAGTCGCCGCCCGCTTTCCGTCCCGCAGCACCTGCACCTGGGCTCCCGGGCGGTCCGGCACCGAGGAGACCAGCACGGTCACGCCCCCGCCGCGCACCGCCGCGTGCACGCCGGGTTCCTGGGAGAGACGCTCGACACCGAGCTCGTTGACGCGGTAGACATGCACCTCGCCCGTCTCCGGGACGGTCGCCGCCTCGCCGGCCGACGCCGCGATCAGCACGTCGTCGTCCGAGACGTCCAGCACCGCGCGCACATGCAACTGCGGTCCCGTGAACGGGCGTTCGCCGAAGGCCAGGACCCGCGCCCCGCCCTCGTCGGCGATCCGTACGAGCTGTCCCGCGGGGCTCCAGCACGGCACGCCAGGGAAAAGATCCAGCCATTGTCGATCTTCGTCGGCGTGCACCATCCGGGTCGCCCCGGTGTCCGGGTCGACGGCCAGGAACAGCTGGCTGCGCTGGTCCCGCGCCTGTACCAGAATCAGTGGCGCGCCCGCCGCTGACCAGTGCACATGCGCCAGGTACGGGTAGTGCGCCCGGTCCCAGACCACCTCCGTGCGCACCCCGTCGAGGCTGACCACGAAGAGCCTCACGTCCGCATTGTCCGTTCCGGCGGCCGGGTAGCCGACCTGCTGCGGAGCGCGTTCCGGTTGTGCGGGATCGGAAATCCACCAGCGCCGCACGGGCGCGTCGTCGACCCGCGCGACCAGCAGCCGGTCCCCTTCCGGAGACCACCAGAAACCGCGCGAACGCCCCATCTCCTCGGCCGCGATGAACTCAGCCAATCCATAGGAAACCGTCCCCGAATCCGCATCGGACTCCGGCTCCACGAGCGCCCGGTCGCCGTCCCCCTCGGCGCCGACGACCCGCAGGGCGCCCCCGCGGACATACGCCACGAGCCGTCCGTCGGGCGAGGGGCGCGGGTCGATCACCGGTCCCGGGACCCGGAGTTCACGTGCCGTACCGGCTCGCAGCTCCGCCGTGAAAAGCCGCCCTGACAAGGCGAAAGAGGCCAGCTCGACCGCCGTGTCCGTGGCATAGCCGACGATCCCCGCGCCGCCCTCGCGACTGCGCTCGCGGCGCGCCCGCTCCGCCGCCGACAGGCGCTCCGTGGCGCCGCCGAGCAGCGTCCCCGGGTCGGCCGCGACGCGCTCCTGCCCCTCCGCGACATCGAGGACCCACAGCTGATTCGCCCGGTCCGTACCGGAGGAGGACCTCAGGAACACCACCCGGGAACCGTCCGGGGAGACGGTGAACGCGCGGGGCGCGCCGCGGGTGAAGCGCTGCGTCCGGGCGTACCGGCGGGGGAAGGAGAGAGGCTCGGTCGTCATGCCTTGACCATATTGGCCATGCGCCCCCTTGTGCGGCCGTGCGCCGATCGATGCGCGCGTATGGATAGTTATGATCACTGGCGGTGTGTGGGTATGAACCCGCTGGCCGCTGTATGGATTTACCGACCCCCATGTCCGACCCCCCATGTCCCTGGGATCTTTGGAGGTGAGCCGCCGTGGCACTCTCGATTTCGGCGGTGGTGCTGCTGGCGATCATCGTCGTCATCCTGGTCAGGAAGTCCGGGTTGAAGGCCGGCCATGCGGTCGTGTGTGTCCTGTTCGGCTTCTATCTCGCCTCTTCGACGATGGCCCCCACGATCAGCGACCTGACGACGAACGTCGCGGACATGATCGGCAGCTTCAAGTTCTGACGGGGAGCTTCACGTCCTGGCGGGGAGCTTCACGTCCTGGCGGGGAGCTTGCGCCACGACCCGTGCCCGCCTCGGCGGTGGGCCGGGCGCCTCGTAGGGTGGGTTCCATGACGGAACTGCCCGACCGGCGTCTGCTCCTGGTGCACGCGCACCCGGACGACGAGTCGATCAACAATGGCGCGACCATGGCCAGGTACACGGCCGAGGGCGCCCATGTGACGCTGGTGACCTGCACCCTCGGCGAGGAGGGCGAGGTCATCCCGCCCGAGCTGGCGCATCTCGCGCCCGACCGCGAGGGCGGGCTCGGCCCGCACCGGATCGGTGAGCTGGCCGCCGCAATGAAGGAGCTCGGGGTCACCGACCACCGCTTCCTCGGCGGTCCCGGGCGCTTCGGCGACTCCGGGATGATGGGCCTGGAGCAGAACCGCCGCGCGGGCGCCTTCTGGTCCGCCGACGTCGACGAGGCCGCGGAGTACCTGGTCGAGGTGATCCGCGAGGTCCGCCCCCAGGTGCTCGTCACCTACGACCCCGACGGTGGCTACGGACACCCGGACCACATCCAGGCCCACCGCGTCGCCGAACGCGCCGTCGAGCTGGCCGCGGACCCCGCCGCCCGCCCCGACCTCGGCGCGCCCTGGGAGATCACCAAGGTCTACTGGAACCGTGCCCCGCGCTCCGTCGTCGAGGAGGGCTTCCGACGGCTGCGCGAGGCCCTGCCCGGACTGCCCTTCGAGCACTCCGCCGCCGTGGCCGACGTACCCGGCGTGGTCGACGACACGGTGGTCACCACCGCGATCGACGGGACCGCGTACGGCGCCGCGAAGGCCGCCGCCATGCGGGCGCACGCCACCCAGATCGAGGTGGCCGAACCCTGGTTCGCGCTGTCGAACGCACTCGCGCAACCGCTGTTCACCACCGAGTACTACGAGTTGGTGCGCGGGGAGCGCGCGGGACCCGGTCGTGAGACCGACCTCTTCGCGGGGATCGAACAGGGTTCCACGGGGACTGGACAGGGTTCCACGGAGACCGAGCAGAGATCCACGGAGACCGAGCAGAGATCCACGGGAACCGAGCAGAGATCCACGGGAACCGAGCAGGGAAAGGCAGACGCGTGATGAGCATGTCGGGACAGCGGGGGAGCGCGCTCGCCCAGCCGCTGCCGCGGCCCTCGGCCGGGCGGATCGTGGCCCACCTGGGCCTCTTCCTGCTCGGCGCGGTGGTCGGGGCCGCCGGAACGCTGGTGCAAGCCGCCTGGTTCCCGGGCGGGTTGCTGCTCGCCCTGGTTGGCGCGGCCGGGCTCTTCCTGGGCGGATCGCGGGCGACGGGCTCCCGGGCCGGCGCCGTCGCGCCCGCGGCGGGCTGGATGATCGCGGTCGTTCTGCTCACCTCCACCCGCCCGGAAGGGGACTTCTTCTTCGGCGCGGGGTTCGGTTCCTACCTCTTCCTGCTCGGCGGGATGGCCGTGGCTGTGATGTGCGCCACGCTTGGTCTGGGGCGGCAACCGCACGACTCCGTCGTCCGACTTGGGAAGTGACGTCCCACTTCGCCGTACCGGACACGTGCGGGTCCCGTGCGAGTTTCCTGGGCGGGCGAGGTTTGCGCGCCGAATGCGGCCAGTATGGTGGTGCGCGCCGCCGAGCTGCCCGAGATGAGGTCGAGTAAACGGGCGGCGGAGCCAACCGGGAGAACCTGCCTTGAGTCGTGAAACTGACAGTTCGTCCTCCGGGCCCAACGGGCGCGGTGGAGCCGCGTACCCGTCGGGGACGCCCCCCTACGGGACCCCCACGGCTTCCGAAAACGGTGCCGACGCGGGCCGTTCGGCCGGCGGCACCCCGCCGGAGGAGCGCAAGACCGAGACCACGCTGACGACACGGATCCGGATCAACATCCCCGGATCGCGGCCCATCCCGCCGGTCGTCGTGCGCACACCGGTCGGGGACGCCGAGTCGCCCCCCGAGTCCGCCGGTTCCGCGGGAGCCCCCGCGGAGGCGCAGCGTGCCGTGAGTGCGCCCGTGGCAGCGGCCACGGCCACCGAGACCTCGGCCGAAGCCGCCGCCGCGGGCGGTGCTCCGGCCCGAGAGAAGACCAGCGACTGGTTCGCGCCCCGCAAGTCCGGTGCGCCGGGCGGCGGTACGGGCGGCGGGTCCACCAACGGGGCGGGCCTGCCCGGCGGTTCGGGACCCACGGGTCCCGCGGCGCCGCAGGGCGCGGGTACGCCGGGCGGCAACGGCACCGGCGGTGCGCGTCCGGGTGCCCCCGGTGGCGCGAACGGTGCCGGTCCCCTGGGCGGCGCGGGCGGTGCCCGGCCCGGCGGGGCGAACGCGCCCCGCCCCGGGAGCGGCGGTACGAACGGTGCCGGGCTGCCCGGTGCCACCGGCGCCGGACCCGTGGCCCCCGGTCACGGCGGCGGCACCGGTTCCTTCGACGTCTCCGCGGCGCTGGGTAACACTGCCTCGTTCCCTGCCATAGGAAGCGACGGCCCGGGCGGGCCCGGTGGCCCTGGAGGCCCTGCAGGGCCCGGTGGCGAACCGCGCCGTGACGACCTCCCGTACTTCGCGGAGAACTTCTCGGAGAACGGCAGGGGCGGTCCCGCGGGTCCGACCGGCGGTCCGGTCACCGGTGACGGCCCGTTGGTGCCGCCGGTCGGCCCGGGCGTGGCTCCGGGCAGCCTGGCCGGTGGCCCCGGTGGCCCCGGTGGCCCCGGTGGCCCCGGTGGCCATGGCGTCCCCGGCGGGCACGGCGCGGCCGGCCTCGGCGCGGGATACCCCGGTGGCGGCCTCAGCGACGACACCGCGATCCTCACCCCGCAGAAGCCCGCGCCCGATCCGGGCGGCCAGGGCTACGGCGGCGGCCCGGTGGACAACGTCTCCGGGCACACCCTGACCAGCGGCATTCCCGTCGTGCCTGCCGCCCAGAACTCGCCGTTCGGGCCGGGCGCGCGCACCGACGGACCGCTGCCGCACACCCCGCCGAAGGCGCCCGAGCCGGCCCCGAAGCCCGCCGCCCCCTCGAAGAAGCCGGCCAAGAAGAAGGGCCGCAGCAAGCTGACGCTCCTTGTGGTCGGCGTGGTGTTCATCGGCGGTGGCGTCTACGGCGCGGGGCTGCTGATGAACCGCTCGGACGTCCCCAAGGGCACCACGGTGCTCGGCGTCGACATCGGCGGCGGCACCCGCGACGACGCCGTCAAGAAGCTCGACGACGCCTTCGGGGCCCGTATGAACAAGGCGCTCCAGCTGTCGGTGGACGGCACCACGGTCTCGCTCAAGCCGGACCAGGCCGGGCTCCAGTTCAACGCCCAGGACACGGTCCGCGCCGCCGCGGGCAGCGACTACAACCCGGTCTCCGTGATCGGCTCGCTGTTCGGTCAGCAGCGCGTCGTCGAGCCGGCGATGCCCGTCGACGAGGAGAAGCTCCAGGCCGCCCTGGAGCGCACCGCGAGCGGCTCCGGTTCGGCGAGCGACGGCACCATCAAGTTCGAGTCCGGTAAGGCCGTCGCCGTGTACGGCAAGGCGGGCAAGGGCATCGACGTGGCGGCCTCGACCCAGGCCGTCGAGGACGCGTACCGCGCCCAGGTCGAGACCGGCACCACCGCCCCGGTGAAGGTCGCCACCACGACCCGTCAGCCGACCGTCTCGAACGCCGAGGTCGACCGGATGATGAAGGAGTTCGCCGAGCCTGCGATGTCCGCCCGCGTCACCATTCAGACCGACGCGGCACACAGCATCCCGTTCGGCGCCCTGTCACTGCCGAAGATCCTCGGCTTCAAGGCCGTCAACGGCAAGCTCGTGGAGACGTACGACCTCACGGCGCTCAAGAAGGCGTACGGCGCCACCTTCGACGGCGTGCTGATCCAGACCGCGAGCGGGAAGCGCGCTGTCACGCCACAGGACGTCGTCACCGCACTGGGCAAGGCCCTTCGCGGCAAGACGGCGGCGGAGCGCGTCGGAGTCATCGACATCAAACCGAGCTGACCTCTGGTCGTCCGGATGAACGGAGCCCCTGCCCGCACCGGGCAGGGGCTCCGTCGTCGCAGGGCGAACGCGTGGAGGCCCGTCCTGGGAGGACGGGCCTCCACGGGCTTCACGAGGTCACGGACGCGTGATGCAGTACAGGGCTATGTAGCCCTTGACGCCCTGGTAGTTGATCGCGATCCAGAAGTATCCGTCGGTGTGGCCGCAGGCGGTGTAGGTGCCCCCCTCCGAGGCCCCGCCGCAGTCTGCCCCCGCGCCCTTGGGGAAGAGCCCGAGGGCGGTCGAGCTGGTCGACTTCGACTGCCGGATCCGTACGCTCTCCTTGGCGTGGCAGTTGATGTCCTGGACCGAGACCGTGTCCGACGGCGCCGCCTGCGCCGGGGCGGCGAAGGCGAGGCCGGCGACGGCGGCCATGGCGGTGGCGGCGCCGGCAAGAAGTCTGCGCATCACAGTTTCCCCCTTGTGGTGGTTGTGCCTGGCGGGTCAAGCCGAGCGGCGATCAAACTACTTATCTTGGCACGTGCATGCCACCGAATTACCGGCATGTGCATACGCGCTCCACGCGCACCGAGGCCGCCACCGTGCCGGCCGAAGGGGTCGACCAGCACCAGGCACGACATGACATCTGTCATCCGGCAGTCAGGACCGCCGACACTGCCGGGCACCGGGCCCGCGCGGCCACGATGGTCCCCATGACGACAACAGCGGCGCCCGCCACCACCCCGGTGGTCGGGTTCGATCAGGTGAGCAAGAGCTACGGGAACGTACGGGCCGTCGACGGGCTGACGCTCGACCTGCACCCGGGCGAGACCGTCGCCCTGCTGGGTCCCAACGGGGCCGGCAAGTCGACCACGCTGGACCTGCTCCTCGGCCTCAAGCACCCCGACACCGGCGCGGTCCGGGTGTTCGGCGCCGGCCCCCGCGAGGCGATCGTCGGCGGCCGGGTGGGCGCCATGCTGCAGAGCGGCGGCCTGATGGACGAGGTGACGGTCGGCGAGCTGGTGAAGCTGGCCTGCGATCTGCACCCGAAGCCGTACAAGGTCAGTGACGTGCTGGCCCGCGCGGGCATCTCGCAGATAGCCGACCGCAAGGTCAACAAGCTCTCCGGCGGCCAGGAACAGCGCGTCCGCTTCGCGCTCGCCACCGCCGGCGCCAACGACCTCATCGTCCTCGACGAGCCCACCACCGGCATGGACGTCTCCGCCCGCCAGGCCTTCTGGGCCACCATGCGCGAGCAGGCCGACCAGGGCAGGACCGTCCTGTTCGCGACGCACTACCTGGAGGAGGCCGACGCCATCGCGGACCGCGTCCTCGTACTGCACCGGGGACGCCTGCTGGCCGACGGCACCGCCGCCGAGATCAAGGCGAAGGCCGGCGCCCGCCGTATCGCCTTCGACCTGGAAGGCCCCATCGACGAGGCCCCGCTGCGCGCCCTGCCCTTCCTGACCTCGATCGACGTCTCCGGGCACACCGTCCGCATCCAGTCCTCCGACGCCGACGCGACCGTACACGCGCTGTACGGGCTCGGCCTCTACCCCCGCAATCTCGAAGTCGCCGGGCTCGGGCTCGAGCAGGCCTTCGTCGCCATCACGGCCGCCGAGGAGGCGAAGTCGCAGTGAACAGCCTCATCAAGCTCGAGATCACCCGCGCCCTGCGCAACAAGAAGTTCCTGTTCTTCTCGGTGGTCTACCCCTCGGCCCTGTTCCTGCTGATCGCGGGCAGCGCGGACAGCACCACCAAGGTGGACGGCACCGGGCTGACCCTGCCGACCTTCTTCATGGTCTCCATGGCCTCCTTCGGCGCCCTGACCGCCGTCCTGATGGGCAACAGCGAACGCATCGCGAAGGAGCGCGAGAGCGGCTGGGTACGGCAGCTCAGGCTCACCACCCTGCCGGGCCGCGGCTATGTCCTGGCGAAGACGGCCAGCGCCGCCGTGATCAGCCTGCCGTCGATCGTGGTCGTCTTCGCGGTCGCCGCCGCCGTGAAGCACGTACGGCTGGACGCCTGGCAGTGGCTCGCGCTCACCGGCGCGATCTGGGCCGGCAGCCTCGTCTTCGCCGCGCTCGGCGTGGCCATCGGCTATCTCGCGAGCGGCGACGCGGTCCGCCCGATCACGATGATCCTGTACTTCGGGCTCTCGGTGCTCGGCGGCCTGTGGATGCCCACGACCACCTTCCCCGACTGGCTCCAGAAGATCGCGTCCTGGCTGCCCACGCACGCGTACGCTGCCCTCGGGCGATCCATCGAACTGGGCGACGCCCCGCACGCGAAGGACCTCGCCATCCTCGCTGTCTCCTTCCTCCTCTTCGCGGGCGGCGCGGCATGGCTGTACCGGAAGGACACGCTGAAGGCGTGAGCAGCATCGGCATCGGGCAACGCCCGCAGAATCGCAGGCAGAAGATGGTCAAGGCCATCTGGACCGGCATCTGGCTCGTCTATCTGAGCGCGCCCGTCAGCGACTTGGTGCACGGCGGGCACAGCACCGGTGTCGTCGTACTCGGCTGGTTCGGCCTGGTGGCCTTCGTCGGGTGGTACGGGGCGCTGGTCTTCCGCACCGGCCGCGGCGAGACGACCCCCTTCGTGTTCGTCTCGCTCGTGGTCCTCGCGGCCGAGGCCGCCCTGCTCTCCTTCACCCTGGGGCGGGAGTGGCTCGTCCTGTTCGTGTACGTCTCGATCGCGTCCGGCGCGGTGCTTCCGCTGCGGATGGCGCGCTGGGTCATCCCGGCCGTCTCCGCCGTGCTGACGGGGATCGCCCTGACCGTGTCGGGCGGCAAGGCGTATCTGGCGGGGCTGCTCATCCCGGCCTTCCTCGGCGGGTTCGCCATGACCGGCGTCCGCGAACTGATCCGCACGACGATCGCGCTGCGCGAGGCCCGTGCGACGGTCGCCCAACTGGCCGCGAACGAGGAGCGCCTGCGCCTGGCCCGCGATCTGCACGACCTGCTGGGCCACTCGCTCTCCCTGATCACCCTCAAGAGCGAGCTGGCCGGCCGGATGCTCCCCGACCACCCCGAGAAGGCGGCCCAGCAGGTCGCCGACATCGAACAGGTCAGCCGGCAGGCCCTCGTCGACGTGCGCGAGGCGGTCACCGGCTACCGGCGCCCCCGGCTGTCCGGCGAACTCGCGGGCGCCCAGGTCGCGTTGACGGCGGCGGGCGTCACCGCGGACCTGCCCGCCGAGCCGGACCTCACCGACGTCGCCGAGGAGAGCGAGTCCGCGCTCGCCTGGGCACTGCGGGAAGCGGTCACCAATGTCGTACGGCACAGCGGGGCCCGGCGCTGCACCGTGGAGCTCGTCCGCCGCCAGACGCTGGACGGCCCGATGCTCGAACTGAGCGTGGAGGACGACGGTTCGGGCGGCTCGGGCCATGGTCCTGGCAATGGTCTGACGGGCCTGACCGAGCGGCTGGAGAAGGTCGGCGGAGCCTTGGAGGCGGGCCGGGTGCGGCACGGCTTCCGGCTGGTCGCACGGGTACCGGCGCAGGCCCCCTTCGAGGCCGCCGATCACCCCGTAGGATCCGGTGCATGAGCCGCACGATCAAGGTCCTGCTCGCCGAGGACCAGTCGATGGTCCGCGAGGCGCTGGCCGCGTTGCTGGGCCTGGAGCCCGACATCGAGGTGGTCGCCCAGGTGGCGCGCGGCGACGAGGTGCTGGCCGCGGCCCGTGCCCACGACGTGGACGTGGCGCTCCTCGACATCGAGATGCCGGGCAAGACGGGCATCGAGGCGGCGGCCGAGGTCCACAAGGAGCTCCCCGGCATCAAACTGCTCGTCCTCACGACCTTCGGCCGCCCCGGCTATCTGCGCAGCGCCATGGAGTCCGGCGCCGACGCCTTCCTCGTCAAGGACGCCCCGGCCGCCCAACTCGCCGCGGCGGTCCGCAAGGTGCTCGCCGGCGAACGGGTCATCGACCCCACCCTCGCGGCCGCCGCCCTCGCCGAGGGCGCCAACCCCCTGACCGACCGCGAACGCGAGGTCCTCCGCGCGGCGGCCGACGGTTCCACCAACGCCGAACTGGCCACCACCCTCCACCTCTCCCAGGGCACGGTCCGCAACTACCTCTCGACAGCGATCCAGAAGCTGACGGCCCGCAACAGGGCGGAGGCGGTCCGGATAGCGAGGGAGAAGGGCTGGCTGTAAGACCCCGGTTGGGCTGAGCGCCCCGAAAGGGGCGCGGGGCTGTGACATTGTGCGGCTCCGCCGCGTGGGCGCGACCAGCCACGACGAGCCCGCAGTCGCCCGAAGTCAGTTTTCTTCACGGCGCCTGGGCGAACTCAGTTCAACATCGCCCGAGCCGCCCGAGCCTGCCCCCGAACCTTCTCCGCCGAAGGCGGATCCACCGCGGCGACCACATCGGCGTAGGCATCCAACTCCGCGGCCCCACCCAGGAAATCCCCCCGCTGCACCAGCAACTGAGCCCGCTCGTACCGCAACCGCGCGGGATGCGACGGCAACAACAGCGCCAACTCCACGGCCCACAGGCCGACATCCGACCGCTCCGGCCGCGCCGCCGCCCACGCCCGGACGTTGTTCAGGATCCGCACGACCACGTCGAGGGGAGGGGCGGGGACGAGCATCGCGGGATCGAGGGGCGCCCCGGTGGCGCCCTGCACGAGCAGCTCGGCATCGGAGCCGCTCAGCACGCGCCCCCCGTCGAAGGGATCGGCGAGCACCTGCTGCTCGGCCGGCCCGAAGCCCACCACGAAATGCCCGGGCAGGGCGACCCCGTACACCGGCGCGCCGGCCCGTCTGGCCACCTCCATCCACACCACGGAGAGCAGGATGGGCAGCCCGCGCCGCCGCCGCAGCACCGCGTGCAGCAGCGACGACTCCAGCCGTTGATAGTCCCCGGGCGAGCCCCGGAACCCGCAGCGCCCGCCGAGCAGCTCGGCGAGCGCGGTAGCCCAGGACAGCGCCCCACCGGGCCGGAACGGCAGCTGTCCGGCGAGCCGGTCGAGTTCGATCTGGGCCGCGTCCGTCCCCGCCTCGTCCAGCGTGCCGTCCGCCGCCGCCCCGATCAGCAGACACAGCGCCGCCAGGTCGGGCCGCTCGGACCGTGCCTCCTCGGCGAACCTCCGCCGCACCTCGGCGGCTCGCTCCGGCTCCGGGGGATGGGGGGAAGGCATGGCGGTCTGGTACCCCATCACGCCGGTCGACGGCGGTCGTCGGCGGATGTCTCAGGCGCGCGGTAGTGGTGGTACGTGTGATGCGCCGCGAAGCCCATCCCGGCATACAGCGCCCGCGCTCCCGCGTTGTCCGCCTCCACCTGGAGCCAGGCCGCCGAGGCGCCCTCGTCCAGGGCACGGCGGGCGAGCGCGGCCATGACGGCGGTGGCGAGGCCCCTGCGACGCTGGGCGGGGTCGACCTCGACGGCCGCGAAACCGGCCCACCGCCCGTCGACGACACACCGCCCGATCGCGGCCGGAGGCTCCCCCTCGGCACCGGGCACCGTCGCGAACCACACCGAGGGTCCGCTGCCCAGGACGTGCAGCGCGACCTCGCTCAGCCCCTTGCGCTGGTAGCGGCCCAGCCAGGCCTCGTCGGCCGTGCGGGCGAGGACCACCCCGGAGGCCTCCGGTGCCTCGCGGTCGGCGAGTGGCGCGAGCGCGCCGATCCACAGCCCGGCACTCACCTCACGCGCCCAGCCGCGCGCCTCCAGCTCCGCACACAGCACCTCCTGCGTGCCCTCGGCCCCGGTGGCGGTCTGGACGTAGGCGGGCAGGTCACGGGCCGCGTACCAGTCGCGTACGTACGTCAGCGCCTCGTCGAGCGGCACGCCCGGGTCGCCGAGCGGCAGCACGGAATTCGCGCGCCGGGTGAACCCGGAGGCCGCCCGCAGCTCCCAGTCGCCGAGCCGCTCGCTCTCCACCGGCTGCCAGGCCCGCGCGGCGACCCGCGCCAGCTCCTCGTACGAGGCCGAGGGGCCCCGCCGACGCGCCGGGGCGGCCGGTACGACCTTGCCCGCGACCAGCGAGGATTCCGGAATCCGGACGATTTCGCCGTCGCGCCGTGTGATCAGCAGCACACTCTCGTCCCATGATGTGAGAACACCGACCGTGTCAGTGAACTTCTCACCGCCGGTGGCACCTTCGATATCTACGATCATCCGCCGAACAGAGACACGTTTGCCCACGTCAGCAGCGGTGATTCGGACCTCGAGACGTCCGGCCGCAGAGATTTCCACAGGTCAGTTCACCCCTCCTGTATGGATCACGCCCCGGAACGGAGATACTAGGTGCGGGCATCGACGACGCCGCGCTCCCGCGCGCCAGGCGGCGGAGCCTACGGAGGCCCGCCAGCGCCCTATCGAGGAGGAACGACAGCGTGACCTACGTCATCGCGCAGCCTTGTGTCGACGTCAAGGACAAGGCGTGCATCGAGGAGTGCCCGGTCGACTGCATCTACGAGGGCTCCCGGTCCTTGTACATCCACCCGGACGAATGCGTCGACTGCGGAGCCTGTGAGCCGGTGTGCCCGGTCGAGGCGATCTTCTACGAGGACGACACTCCCGAAGAGTGGAAGGACTACTACAAGGCGAACGTCGAGTTCTTCGACGAACTCGGCTCGCCCGGCGGCGCCAGCAAGCTCGGTCTGATCGAGCGCGATCACCCCTTCATCGCAGCGCTGCCGCCGCAGAACCAGTAAGCGGCCGCACCTACGCGCCGCCTCGGTCCCGTACGGTTCGATCCCCTCGATCGCCGTGCGGGGCCGAGGCGTTTGCCGTAGCGGCCCGTACCGGCCCCAGGCGCGCAGGCCGTGTGTGTACGGGTCGTACGAACGAGAAAGTGAGCCCGATCCCGTGTCCGCAGTCTCCGACCGGCTTCCCGTCTTCCCCTGGGACAAGCTGGAGCCCTTCAAGGCGACGGCCGCCGCTCATCCGGATGGCATCGTCGACCTGTCCGTCGGCACCCCGGTCGACCCGGTGCCCGAGCTGATCCAGAAAGCTCTGGTCGCGGCCGCGGACTCGCCGGGCTATCCCACGGTGTGGGGCACGCCCGAACTGCGCGACGCGCTCACCGGCTGGGTCGAGCGGCGGCTCGGCGCACGCGACATCACCCACCAGCACGTGCTCCCGATCGTCGGCTCCAAGGAACTCGTCGCCTGGCTCCCCACCCAGCTGGGCCTGGGCCCCGGCGACAAGGTGGCGTACCCGCGCCTCGCCTACCCGACGTACGAGGTCGGCGCGCGCCTGGCCCGCGCGGACCACGTGGTCTACGACGACCCCACGGAGCTGGACCCGACCGACCTGAAGCTCCTGTGGCTGAACTCCCCGTCGAACCCGACGGGCAGGGTCCTGTCCGCCCAGGAACTCGCCCGGATCGTCGCGTGGGCCCGCGAGCACGACATCCTCGTGTTCTCCGACGAGTGCTACCTCGAGCTGGGCTGGGAGGCCGACCCGGTCTCGGTCCTGCACCCGGACGTCTGCGGCGGCTCGTACGAGGGGATCGTCTCGGTCCACTCGCTCTCGAAGCGCTCGAACCTGGCCGGCTACCGTGCCGCGTTCCTCGCCGGTGACCCCGCCGTCCTCGGGGACCTGCTCCAGATCCGCAAGCACGGCGGCATGATGACGTCCGCGCCGACCCAGGCCGCGGTGGTCGCCGCCCTCGCGGACGACGTCCACGTCCGCGAACAGCGCGAGCGCTACGCGGCCCGCCGCACCGCCCTGCGCGAGGCCCTGCTGCGCCACGGCTTCCGTATCGAGCACAGCGAGGCGAGCCTGTACCTGTGGGCCACCCGCGGCGAGTCCTGCTGGGACACCGTCGCCCACCTGGCCGAACTGGGCATCCTCGTCGCCCCGGGCGACTTCTACGGCGAGGCGGGCGAAAACTTCGTCCGAGTGGCCCTGACGGCGACGGACGAGCGAGTGGCGGCGGCGGTAGAACGCCTGGCGCCCTAGGGGCGCGGGGAACTGCGCGATCAGCCCCCACCGGCCCGCACGCCGGGAACCGACACACGCGAAGGGGTCCAGGGAAACTCCCTGGACCCCTTCGCCGTACAGCTACAGCATGTGCACGGTCCCGGCGGCTAGCCGAGCGGCAGCCCCTTCAGCGGCAGCTGCCCGGTCGGCAGACCACCCTTGGTCACCGCGTCCGTCGGAAGACCACCACCGGCGGTCTTCGCGGTGTCACCGAGCAGACCCCCGGCCTGCCCCGCCGCGTCCCCGGCCACCTTCTGCGCGGCCGGCGTCGCCGTCCTGGCGACACTGCCACCCGTCTTGCCCGCGGCCGGGACGGCCTTCTTGAGGGCGTTGCCGCCGGTCGCGCCCGCGAGCCCGGTGACGTTCTGCGTCGCACCGTCGACCGTGTTGCCGACGTGCGCGCCGTCCAGAGCGGTCAGCCCGCCGAGGTCGGGGGTGGCCGGGAGTTCGGCCGCCGCACTGGCGGAGCCGGCCGCACCGACCACGGGCGCCGCTCCCGCTGCGATGAGCAGCGCGGCACGGGCGATCCGGCGGGTCAGGGGGAGGGACATGATGCTCCTTAGACGGAAGAGAACGGTGAAGTGTCCACCCGTGCCCGGGAGTTGACCGACCGGCCGCCGACCGGCTGTCGGGCGACCCGTTGATCGTTCCGGGCTCGGACGCAGTGACTACCGCTCGAGACCCGCGAAGGTTGCGGTGGCCCGACGTAAAGAGTTGGCAATGCGTCGCATTATCGGTTGTGGATAAAAACGGGCAAAGGGCATCCGGTCGGAAAGTCTGCCGAATCCTTACGGCCCTTTGTTTTCAAGGGGTCCGGCGGATTCCGGAGTGAGCACGCGAAAACCCGCTCGCAGCGGCAACGCGCCACGCCGCGCATCCCCCGTACAGGTGAGGCCCCGTACTACTGCGCGGTGACGATGCGGACCTCGCCGGGGGACTGCGTCGCCGTCGAACCGCCCGTGGTGACCGTCGCGCGCCACTCGCCGTTCCTTTCCCCGGCCGTCCACTCCCGCCCCGCGTAGGAGACCCGTTGGATGTGCAGCGCCGAGGAGTTGGCCACCGCCCAGTGCGCCAGCTCCCAGCCACGCTGGCGGACGGTGGAGTCGCCGGTGGGGTCCTTGCGCACGGGCACGGTCACGGTCCGGCCGGAGACGCTCGGCGAGGGGGCGAGCTTCGGCGAAGCCGTCGAGGAGGCGGGGGAGCCCGCGGTGCTCACATCGGCTCCCGCCTCCTGCAGCACCTCGCGCCCGAAGTCCCGTACGAGCGCGGCGCGCACCGAGTCCGGACCGCCGACCGGGGTCGCCCCCGGGCGGCCCTCGCAGGTCAGCGTGGCCGCCGCGCGGCCGGTCAGGGCCGCGGCCAGCAGCGTCGCGTCCGGCTCGTGCTTCGCGTACGCCTGCGGATAGCCGCTGCGCTGCACGCGCTGCGCGGCCACGGTGAGCGGCAGCCGCGTGTAGTCCGGCACCTTGGCCAGGTGTTCGTAGAAGATGCCGGCCGCGTACGTCGGGTCCATGATCTGTTTCGTCGTGCCCCAGCCCTGCGAGGGGCGCTGCTGGAACAGGCCGAGCGAGTCCCGGTCGCCGTGCTGGATGTTGCGCAGCCCCGACTCCTGGAGCGCGGTCGCGAGCGCGATGGCCACGGCGCGCTCCGGCAGCCCGCGGGTGGTGCCGACCGCCGAGATCGTCGCCGCGTTCACCGCCTGCTCCGGGGTGAACTCGTACGACGCGCCGTCGCTCTTGCCCGAGACGACTCTGCAGCGCGGCGCACCCGTCCCTCCTGTGAGGTACTGCACCGCGAGGTAACCCGCGAGCGCGAGCATGACTACGACGGCCGCCCCGAAACGGAAGAGGCGGCCGCGCCGGACAGGAGTGGGGGACGGCTCTGGCACGCGTACAAGGTACTGGAGGCGACTGTTGGCGACGTATGGGGTTGTGGACAATCCGTGTGCGGCAGAGCGCCGAGCAGGGGGCGCTAGGGTCGAGGGCATGGCCGACACCACCCTTGACCTCACGCTGGACGCCGCCGAGCTCACCGCGCGGCTCGTCGACTTCCCCTCGGAGAGCGGCAACGAGAAGCCGCTCGCGGACGCCGTCGAGGCCGCGCTGCGCGCCCTGCCGCATCTGACGGTCGACCGGTACGGCAACAACGTCGTGGCGCGTACGAACCTGCAGCGGGCCGAGCGCGTGATCCTCGCCGGCCACATCGACACGGTCCCCATCGCCGGCAACGTGCCCTCGCGCCTCGACGAGGACGGCGTCCTGTGGGGCTGCGGCACCTGCGACATGAAGTCCGGCGTCGCCGTACAGCTGCGCATCGCGGCCACGGTCCCCGCACCCAACCGCGACCTCACCTTCGTGTTCTACGACAACGAAGAGGTCGCCGCCCACCTGAACGGCCTGAAGCACGTCGCCGAGGCCCACCCCGACTGGCTGGCGGGCGACTTCGCGATCCTCCTGGAGCCGACGGACGGCCAGGTGGAGGGCGGCTGCCAGGGCACGCTCCGGGTGCTCCTGAAGACCAAGGGGGAGCGTGCCCACTCCGCGCGCGCGTGGATGGGCTCCAACGCGATCCACGCGGCGGCCCCGATCCTCGCCAAGCTCGCCGCCTACGAGCCGCGCACGCCGGTCGTGGACGGCCTCCGGTTCCACGAAGGCCTCAACGCCGTCCGCATCGAAGGGGGCGTGGCCACCAACGTCATCCCCGACACCTGCACCGTCGTCGTCAACTTCCGCTACGCGCCCGACCGCAGCGAGGCGGAGGCCGAGGCCTTCGTGCGTGACTTCTTCGCCGACTGCGACATCGACGAGTTCATCGTCGACGACCACACCGGCGGGGCCCGGCCCGGCCTGACGCACCCGGCCGCCGCGGCCTTCCTGGCGGCCGTCGGCGGCGAGGCCCGCCCCAAGTTCGGCTGGACGGACGTCGCCCGCTTCAGCGCGCTCGGGGTGCCCGCGGTGAACTACGGGCCCGGCGCGCCGCTCCTCGCCCACAAGGTGGACGAGCGGGTGCGGGCGTCGGAGATCCCCGAGGCCGAGGAGCGCCTGCGCGCCTGGCTGACGGCCTGAGGGGCCGCCCGAACCTTCGCGGTGCACGGCGGACATGCGCATGTCCCCCCTCCGTAACCCGCGTAGATCTACGCTGGGGCTGAACCACTTGCAAGCGGAGGGAGCGCACATGGCTACTGGCAACCCCGAGGGCAAGAAGCAGCCACCGGAGGAGCAGCGGCTGGGGCCGGTCCTGCGCAGGCGGGGCCAGGTGCAGGCGAGCACCACGGACCAGCGGCTGCTCGACGCGGGCGGCCCCTCCGACTGGGTGCACACCGACCCCTGGCGGGTCCTGCGCATCCAGTCGGAGTTCATCGAAGGCTTCGGCACGCTCGCCGAACTCCCGCCCGCGATCAGCGTCTTCGGCTCCGCGCGTACGCCGGTGGACTCGCCCGAGTACGAGGCGGGAGTCGCGCTCGGCCGAGGCCTGGTCGAAGCCGGCTTCGCCGTCATCACGGGCGGCGGGCCCGGCGCGATGGAAGCCGCCAACAAGGGCGCCTGCGAGGCCAAGGGCATCTCGGTCGGTCTGGGCATCGAGCTCCCCTTCGAACAGGGCCTCAACCCCTACGTCGACATCGGCCTCAACTTCCGGTACTTCTTCGTCCGCAAGATGATGTTCGTCAAGTACGCCCAGGGCTTCGTGGTCCTGCCCGGCGGCCTCGGCACCCTCGACGAATTCTTCGAGGCCCTCACCCTCGTCCAGACCCAGAAGGTCACCCGCTTCCCGATCGTCCTGTTCGGCACGGCGTACTGGGGCGGTCTCGTCGACTGGCTCAAGAACACCCTGATCGCCCAGGGCAAGGCCTCCGAGAAGGACCTCCTCCTCTTCCACCTCACGGACGAGGTGGACGAAGCGGTGGCCCTGGTCTCCAAGGAGGCGGGCCGCTAGCGGAGCGGCCCCGCAAGGGGCGCGGGGAACTGCGCGACCGGTGGGGGCGAGGAAGGTCTACGCCAGACCCCGGCGGGCCACCGTCGGTGGGCGGTGGCCCGCGATCGACGCCACCATGTCCAGGACCTGACGTGTCTCGGCGACCTCGTGCACGCGGTACACCTGCGCCCCCAGCCACGCCGACACCGCCGTCGTGGCCAACGTCCCCACCACCCGCTCCTTCACCGGCTTGTCGAGCGTCTCCCCGACGAAGTCCTTGTTGGAGAGGGAGACCAGCACGGGCCACCCCGTCTCCACCATCTCGCCCAGCCGCCGAGTCGCCTCCAGGCTGTGCCGCGTGTTCTTCCCGAAGTCGTGCCCGGGGTCGATCAACACCGACTCCCGGGGCACGCCCAGGGCCACCGCCCGCTCGGCCAGCCCCACGGTCACCCGCAGAATGTCGGCCATGACGTCGTCGTAGGCGATCCGATGCGGCCGCGTACGAGGCTCGGCGCCCCCGGCATGGGTGCACACCAGCCCCACCCCGTACCGCGCGGCCACCTCCGCGAGGCGTGGATCCACGCCACCCCACGCGTCGTTGAGCAGATCCGCTCCCGCCTCGCAGACCGCCTCCCCGACCTCGTGCCGCCAGGTGTCGACGCTGATGATCACGTCCGGGAACCGTCGCCGCACCTCGGCGACGAAACCGACCGTACGGCGCGCCTCCTCCTCGGCGGTCACCTCTTCCCCGGGCCCGGCCTTGACGCCTCCGATGTCGATGATGGCGGCGCCCTCGGCCACCGCCTGGTCCACACGCGCGAGCGCGGGCTCGTCGCGGAAGGTGGCTCCCTGGTCGTAGAAGGAGTCAGGGGTCCGGTTCACGATGGCCATGATCACCGGCTCGTGCGGGTCGAATTCGTGCCTGCCCAGCCTGAGCATCCCCTGTGACCTCTCCTATAAGTCCCGCTGCTTAGCCGCCTGCGACCTTAACTGTCAGACTCGCATGGCACGATCGGACCCTGACACTTTCAGCGCCGGACCGCTTCGGCACTCGTCAGACATTTTTCAGTAGCTTCAGTACTTTCGCGTCGGCGCCCAACGCGTCGGCACCAGAGCGTGGGGACCTCAGCGATGTTCATGTTCTTGTTCCTGGTCGTCGCGCTCGCCGTCGTGGTCGCCGCGGTGACACTGTCCGTGGTGGGCGGCGGCGAGAGCGCCCCCCTTCCCGACGCCGAGCCCGATCGGCTGGTGGACCCGCTGCCCCAGGACCGGCCGGTGAACCGCGCGGACGTGGAGTCCGTGCGCTTCCCGCTCGCCGCCCGCGGCTACCGCATGGCGGACGTGGACGACGCCCTCGGCCGGCTCGGCGCCGAGCTCGCCGAGCGGGACGCCAGGATCGCCGACCTGGAGGCCGCGCTGGCCGGCGCCCGCGCCACCGCGACCATGTCGCTGCGCAAGCCGGCCGAGGGGGAGCAGCAGTGAGCGACGCGCTCGCCGGGCCCGACGGCGCGCTGCGCTGCCCCTGGGCCCTGTCCACCGAGGACTACGTCTCGTACCACGACAAGGAGTGGGGCCGCCCGGTCCACGGCGACGACGCGCTGTACGAGCGGCTCTGCCTGGAGGCCTTTCAGTCGGGCCTGTCCTGGATCACGATCCTGCGCCGCCGGCCGGGTTTCCGTGCCGCCTTCGCCGACTTCGAGATCGCCTCGGTGGCCGCGTTCACGGACGCCGACAAGGAGCGCCTCCTCGGCGACCCGGGCATCATCCGCAACCGCGCCAAGATCGAGGCGACCGTCGCCAACGCGCGCGTGCTGGCCGACTGGGCGCCGGGCGAGCTGGACGAGCTGATCTGGTCCTTCGCCCCCGACCCGGCCGCCCGCCCGGCCCCGAAGCGGCTGGCCGACGTCCCGGCCGTCACCGACGAATCGACCGCTCTCTCCAAGACCCTCAAGAAGCGCGGCATCCGCTTCGTGGGCCCGACCACGGCGTACGCGCTCATGCAGGCGTGCGGCCTGGTGAACGACCACTTGGAGGATTGCGCGGCCAGGAGCGCTTCTTAAGGGGCGCGGGGAACTGCGCGACCAGCCACAGACGGCCCGCAGTTCCCGTACCGACCGCCGAATCCGGCGAAGCGTCACCGCCCCAAGTACTTCGGCTTCTCCTTGTTGACGAACGCCTGCACCGCGATCACATGGTCCTCGGACGCCCCGGCCCGCGCCTGCAGCTCGTCCTCCTTCTCCAGCGTCTCGTCCAGAGAGTGAGTGAGCCCGTACGCCACGGACTCCTTCAGCGCGGCGTACGCGACCGTCGGCCCCGCCGCCAGCGCCCGCGCCACCTTCTCCGCCTCGCCGCGCAGCTCGGACGACGGGACGAGCCGGTTGGCGATCCCGAGCTCGAAGGCCTCCTGCGCGGTGATGCTGCGCGGGAAGAGCAGCAGATCGGCGGCGCGGCCCGGTCCGATCACCCGCGGCAGGGTCCATGACATGCCCGAGTCGGCGGTCAGCGCGACCCCCGCGAAGGACGTGTTGAAGGCGGCGGTGTCGGCGACGATCCGGTAGTCCGCGCAGAGGGCGAAGCCGAAGCCGGCCCCCGCGGCGACGCCGTTCACCGCGGCCACCACGGGCTTCGGGGCCCCGGTCAGGGCGCGCACGATCGGGTTGTAGTGCTCGCGCACGGTGCTCATCGTGTGCCGCGACCCCGACTCCTTGTCAGCGGCCAGCAGCCCGATGTGCTCCTTGAGGTCCTGCCCGACGCAGAACGCCCGGTCACCTGCGGCGGTGAGCAGGATCGCCCGTACACCGCCGTCCGCCGCGGCGGCCTGGGCCGCGTCCCGGAGGGCGACCTTGGTCTCGGTGTTCATCGCGTTCATCGCCTCGGGGCGGTTCAGCGTGATCGTCGCGAGCCCGTCGCTCACCTCGTAGAGCACGGTGTCGGCCATGGTGGGTCTCCTCCGGTGTCGCGGCTCCGACGTACCGGTCGGTACGTCCTGCGTGCGAGGACAGCATGCAGGACAGCATGGCGGAGGTCACGGTCCGGGGCGTGCACAGGACATGTGACCTGCGTCAAAGAATTCCGCGCCGTGGAAGTCGATGCAGCGGCGCAGTATCGCAGTCACACCGCCGAATTGAGTGGTTTTGCTCAAGCGCGTTGCGCAAGCGATGCCGACTGATGTTGGTCATCGGGTCCTGAGATGCGGGATAATGGCCTGGAAGCAATGTGTTCGATGCCGGTGACGTGTGTCCTATGAGGGGACGTGCGTGCCCTTCAAGGGGCCGTCGGCGACGATGAGCTGGTTTCAGGAAGGGGAACGAGCATGGCGGCCATGAAGCCGCGGACGGGCGATGGCCCGCTCGAGGTGACCAAGGAGGGGCGGGGCATCGTCATGCGCGTTCCGCTCGAAGGCGGCGGTCGGCTCGTCGTCGAGCTGACCCCTGACGAGGCCGACGCGCTCGGCGACGCCCTCAAGAAGGTCGTCGGCTGACGCGGAACGCGACCATACCTTTCAGCTGCCCCGGCACCGTATTCGGTGCCGGGGCAGTGGTTTTCCTGGAGTGCGACAGCGGTGTGCCCGTGCGTATCGACGCAGGTCAGGGATGAACTGCGGTACGAGGCCGAGCGTGCGGTCAGCGCTTGACCCCGCACAGCAACCCGTCGCCCACCGGCAGCAGCGAAGGCACCAGGTCCTGGCTCTCGCGCACCGCGCGCAGCAGTTCGCGCAGCCGGCCGACCTCGGCGGGCTGCGGGCCCGATTCGACCGTGCGGCCGTCGGCGAAGACCCCCTCGAAGACGACCAGCCCGCCCGGACGCAGCAGGCGCAACGATTCAGCGAGGTAGTCCAGGCACTCCAGACGGTCGCCGTCGCAGAAGACGAGGTCGTAGCCGGCGTCCGCGAGCCGGGGCAGGACGTCCAGCGCGCGGCCGGGGATGAAGCGGGCGCGGTTGCTGGCGAAGCCGGCCGCGCGGAAGGCCTGGCGGGCGAACTGCTGGCGGTCCGGTTCCGGATCGACGGTGGTCAGTACCCCGTCCGGCCGCATGCCGTGCAGCAGATGAATTCCGGAGACGCCGGTCCCGGTCCCGATCTCCGCCACCGCTTTCGCGTCCACGGTGGCGGCGAGCAACCGCAGCGCGGCGCCCGTGCCGGGCGACACCGGGCGCAGCCCTGCCTCGTGGGCCCGGTCGCGGGCCCAGCGCAGCGCTTCGTCCTCGGCGACAAAGGCGTCGGCGAACGCCCAGCTCGTCTGCCGGTTGCCGGTAATGACCCTCTCCCTGTCCCCGTGGTTGCCTGGGCGTGACTGTATCCGTTGGTGCCGGGAACCCGCAGATGGGACCAGGCGTTTAGAGGGGTGCGGAAACAGAGCGGGGGGGAAGTCGATGGAACAGTGCGCGGAGCGGGCCGTGGAGCGGGGTGGCGACCACATGCTGACGCAGGCATATGAGCACGTATCAAATTCTCGTAAAACCGCTTATCCGGAGCTAACGGGCGAGGTGGCTATGGTAGGGGCTCCACTGGACACCACCAGAGCCGACAGGGGAGGTGCGGCTGCGCCTGTGGATCGGGGCGGGGTGCTGCGGCGCCTTCTCAGATCGGCGGGTGAGCCGAAATCCGTGACCGACATCGCTGACAAGTTCCATGCTGCTGCCCCGGCGCAGACCGCGACGTTCACCACCGACGCGGAGTCGCAGGCGTGGACTCCGCCCACCTGGGAGGAGATCGTCAGCACGCACAGCGGCCGGGTCTACCGGCTCGCCTACCGCCTGACGGGCAACCAGCACGACGCCGAGGACCTCACCCAGGAAGTCTTCGTCCGCGTCTTCCGCTCCCTGTCGACCTACACGCCCGGCACCTTCGAGGGCTGGCTGCACCGCATCACCACGAACCTCTTCCTCGACATGGTGCGCCGCAAGCAGCGCATCCGCTTCGACGCCCTCGGTGACGACGCGGCCGAGCGCCTGCCCAGCCGCGAGCCCTCCCCGCAGCAGGTCTTCAACGACGCGCACTTCGACGCGGACGTCCAGCAGGCGCTGGACACCCTCGCGCCCGAGTTCCGCGCCGCCGTCGTCCTCTGCGACATCGAGGGACTTTCGTACGAGGAGATCGCCGCGACCCTGGGCGTCAAGCTCGGTACGGTCCGCAGTCGGATCCACCGTGGCCGTTCGCAGCTGCGCAAGGCCCTCGCACACCGGTCTCCCGAGGCCCGTGCCGAGCGCCGCGGCTTCGCGATCACGGGAGTTCCCGCGCTGGGAGGAGGGGGCGCGACCGCGTGAGTGGATCCCAGCCCAACTCTACGGAGCGGCGTGTTGCCGACCAGCATCTTGGGGACCGACTCTCCGCCCTGGTGGACGGAGAGCTCGGTCATGAGTCGCGCGATCGCGTCCTGGCCCACCTCGTCACCTGCGCTAAGTGCAAGGCCGAGGCGGACGCCCAGCGCCGACTGAAGAACGTCTTCGCGGAAGTCGCCCCTCCGCCCCCCTCCGAGAGCTTCCTGGCCCGTCTCCAGGGACTGCCCGGGGGAGGTGACTTCGACGGCGGTGATGGCTCACCGTTCGGCGGGGGCGGATTCGGCGGAAGACTCCCCTCCGGCGCCCCGGTGACCGGCGTCTTCGGAGTGCGCGGAGAGCCCTTCGGGTACGTGCCCGCCGCGCCGCACGGCGACGTGCTGCCGCCCGCCTCCGGGCGCGGCTTCCGCATCCATGACGTCAGCCGTCACGAGACCGACCGATCGGCCTCGCGCGGGCTGCGCTTCGCCTTCGCCGCCGCCGGTGCGGTGTCGCTGGCGGCGGTCGCGCTCGGCGGGGTGTCGACCGGAGTGCCGGCCGACACCACGGACGCGCGTGGCGGCTCCGGCGGTAGCAATGTGACGCCGGCGCGTACGCCGGGCTCGGGGCCCGCGACGGCTCCCGAGACACAGCGTCGCCGCTCCGACGGGCCGCTGCTCGCCCAGGGCGAGCGTTCGCTCGGCGTGGCGCCCGCGGTGCCGACCTCGGTGTCCGCGCCCCTGCTCCCCGGAGTCCCCGCTCCGGTGACCCGGGCAGACGACGTCATGCACACGCTGACCACCCCCGTGGTGGCCGGTGCCGCCGTGATGTCCCCGCTCATACATCCGCTCACCGAGGCCCAGCCGATCGCGCAGACCTCCTGGTCGACGCCGCCCGGCCTCACGCCTCCGCGCCTGCTCGCCGCCCCGGCCACCACCCCGTCCCCCTCTTCCTCCCCGTCCCCCTCCTCCCGTACCGCCCACTGACCGGCCCTCTGCGCCCCGGCCCCGGAACCTGGTTGAATCCAGGGTGGGCCGCGTCCGCCGGAGGGATTCCCGGACGCGGAGTCGGCAATCTGCGGTGACCGTCGGCGTGTTGTGCCGCGGGCCAGGTGTGGGGAGAGCATGAACGAGGGGAAGCCCACGAAGGCGAAGTGGTGGAGTCGGCCCCGCCCGGTCCCTCCGGGGGTCGGCGAGGTGGGTCCGGTCGAGGACATCTCCGGACCCGAGGCGGACCGCGACTCCGACGCGAACCACCACTCCGACGGGGACCACCAGTCCGAGAGGGACTACCAGTCCGACGGGGACTACGAACTGGACCGGCCGGCGACGGCCACGGCTCCGACAGGTGTGGCCGGTGCGGTCGGTGCGGTCGGTGCGGCTTCGCCGTACGTCGCACCGGCGGGGCCCGGTGCCGGGAGTGGTGTCGGCGGCGGTGACTTCGAGTTGGAGCGTCCTGCCGTGGCTCTTCAGGGAAGCGCGCCGGATGCGGAGGCGGTCGGGGGTCCCTCCGACCCCGTGCCCGCGAGCAGGGCCCCGGTCGCCGCCGTACCGGTGCGGCAGGCCCCCGAAGACCGTCCCCGGCCCCTGCACGACCCCGACCCCTACAGCACCCCGCCGTACGGCGAGCCGGGCCCCTGGGCGCCCGCCCCGCCCGTCCAGCACCCGGCGGCCACCCCCGCGCACGGCACCGCCATGCCCCCGGGCCCGCCCCCGCTTCCGGCTCCGGCGCCGCTCCCGGCCCCGTACCCGAGCAACCCCCACCCGGCGGCCCCCGCCCCGTGGCAGAACTACGACCCCTGGGCCGCCCCGGGACCGCTCCAGCAGAACGGGGCGGCTGTCGAGACGAAGACCCAGCGGCGCAAGCGGGCGAGGAAGGCGCTGGTCCTCGGGGCCGTGGCGCTCGCCCTCGTCTCCGGAGGCGTCGGAGGCGCCGTAGGGGCCTATCTGGAGCGCAACGGCGGGGTCGGTGACGTCACGCTGCCGCAGGCCGCCAAGGAGGCGCCCGGGCGGCCCACGGACAGCGTGGCCGGGATAGCGGCCCGCGCGCTGCCCAGCGTGGTCACCCTGCATGTGCGCGGCTCCGGCGAAGCGGACACCGGCACCGGGTTCGTGCTCGACACCCGGGGTCACATCCTCACCAACAACCACGTGGTCGAGCCGGCCGGCAGCGGCGGCGAGATAACCGTGACGTTCAGCGGCGGCGAGAGCGCCAAGGCCACCGTCGTCGGACGCGACAGCGGCTACGACCTCGCCGTGGTCAAGGTGTCGGGAGTCGGCGGGCTGCGGCCCATGGCGCTGGGCAACTCCGACAGCGTCCAGGTGGGCGACCCCGTCATCGCCATCGGCGCGCCCTTCGACCTCGCCAACACCGTCACCTCCGGGATCATCAGCGCCAAGGAGCGGCCCATCACGGCGGGTGGCGAGAAGGGCGACGGGAGCGACGTCTCGTACGTCGACGCGCTGCAGACCGACGCGCCCATCAACCCCGGCAATTCCGGCGGCCCCCTCCTCGACACGCGGGCCCGCGTCATCGGCATCAACAGCGCCATCCGCTCCGCCGACGGCGGCACCGACCTCCAGGGCGGCCAGGCCGGTTCCATCGGGCTCGGCTTCGCCATCCCCGTCAACCAGGCCAGGCGCGTCGCCGAGGAGCTGATCAACACCGGCCGGGCGACCCACCCGGTGATCGGGGTCATGCTCGACATGGACTACACGGGCGACGGTGCCCGGGTCGGGACGAAGGGCGGCGGCGCGCCGGTCACCGCGGGTGGCCCCGGGGCCAAGGCGGGCATCAAGGCCGGCGACGTCATCACCGAGGTCGACGGAGAGCGCGTCCACTCCGGTGAGGAGCTGATCGTGAAGACACGCGCCCACCGTCCAGGCGACAGGCTCCGGCTTACCCTCCGGCGGGGCGGCTCGCAGCGGACGGTCACCCTGGTCCTCGGCTCCGCGAGCGGCGGCTGACCTCTTTCGACAGCAACTGACATGAACTTCACAGGAGGGGCCCCGAAGTCCGTGCTGAGCGGCGAACATCCGGGGAAACTCGTCGTGTACACGAACCCGGAAGCCCCGGGACAGTTCCGGACGGACGGGATCGACGGGTACCGTGGACACGGCCCGGACCACGGAAGAATCCCGAGGGCCGAGGACTGAGGACATCGCAAGGAGCTTCAGGTGTTCAATGACATAGGACCGCTCGAGCTGGTGACGCTCGTTGTCCTTGCCGTGCTCGTCTTCGGTCCGGAAAAGCTCCCGAAGATGATCCAGGACGTCACCCGCACCATCCGCAAGATCCGCGAGTTCTCGGAGAGCGCCAAGGCGGACATCCGCGAGGAACTCGGCCCGGAGTTCAAGGACTTCGAGTTCGAGGACCTCAACCCCAAGACGTTCATCCGCAAGCAGCTGGACAACGACGAGCTGGGGCTCAAGGAGATCCGCAACGGCTTCGACCTGAAGAAGGAGATGGCCGAGGTCACGGACGCGGTCCACAGCCGCGACACGGACTCCTCCTCGTCTTCTCCGTCCTCGTCCTCCGGTTCCTCCGGCGGCTCGATCGACATGACCAAGAAGCCCGAGAAGACCGATCCGGACGAGCGCCCGCCCTTCGACGCGGACGCCACCTGAGTCGTATCCGCAGGCGTGTGACACGGCCTGAGCCGTACCCGCAGGTTTGTGGCACGGCCTGAAAATGGCGCGTGCGCGCCCCACGCGCCGGGTGCTTTCCCTGCTGTTCGGAGCGGTGTGGCTATGCTGCCCAGTTGTTGTGCGGACCGCTGAGGACGCCCGAGGGGGGCGGGCCACCCGGTCCGACGAGAGCAAGGAGGCGTCCGGGCAGATGGAGACGACAAGTCGGGTAGGCGCGCAGGCGCCGGCCGCGGAAGACGGACAGCAGGTCCCCTCCGCCCGCCGCACGGTAGACGGATACCTGCTGGCACCCTTCCCGTGGTACGGCCTCGACGAGGCCTTCACGGGGCCGCGCTGGCTGATGCAGGTCGGTACGTCGGCGGACGGTGCCGTCGAGCACGGTTCGATCGGGCACGGGGAAGAGCCCTCGGTGCGCAGCGAGTCGACGGAGGACAAGGAGCGGTTCGCGGTCGTGGTGACCGTCGCGGCCAGCCCCTCGCGCCGCAGCGCGGACGGTACCGGGCTCCTCGAGGCCACGTCGGTGTCCTCGGCGGCCTGGCTGGCCGGTGTGGGGCTGCTGTCCTTCACCTGGCCCGGACAGATGGACCACACCCGGCGGGACAACTGGCTGGACCAGCAGACCGAGACGGCGTGGGTCCTCGCGGACGACCTCGAAGGGCCTGACTGGTCCTCGCTGTCCCTCCCCGTGGACGGCGTCCCCACGCCGTTCCACTACCGCGAGTTGGAGTTCGGCTGGGTCCTCGCGGGTTCCACCCGGGAGGGGGTCCATGTGGGGGCGTACGGGCGGGGGATGAGCGCGTACGGGTTGGGCTTCGCCATGATCAAGGACATCGCGGCGTACGCGTGACGGTGCCCTGCCCTCCGGGAGGGGGGACGGGAACGCGGGCCGATGTGGGACTTCGGCTCGTTCGGCGGCTGCGGGCCGGTTCTGGCCGGTCGCGCAGTTCCCCGCGCCCCTTTGGGGCGCTCCTCAGCGGGGCGCCCCTGTCTACGTGCTGCCGGGGAATGGGCTAGAACTTGTTCCTCGGGGTGATGCCCAGGGACATGCCCGACAGGCCGCGCTGGCGGCCGCCGAGCTTGCCGGCGATGGCGCGCAGGGCGGAGCCCGCGGGGGACTCCGGGTCGGTCAGGACGACCGGCTTGCCCTCGTCGCCGCCCTCGCGGAGGCGGACGTCGATCGGGATGGAGCCGAGGACGGGAACGCTCGTGCCGGTGGTGCGGGTCAGGCCGTCGGCGACGCTCTGACCGCCGCCCGTGCCGAAGACGTCGACCATCTCGCCGCAGTGCGGGCACGGCAGGCCCGACATGTTCTCGACCACGCCCACGATCTTCTGGTGGGTCTGGACGGCGATGGAGCCGGCCCGTTCGGCGACCTCGGCCGCCGCCTGCTGCGGGGTGGTGACGACCAGGATCTCCGCGTTCGGAACCAGCTGGGCCACCGAGATCGCGATGTCGCCCGTGCCCGGCGGGAGGTCCAGGAGCAGGACGTCCAGGTCGCCCCAGAAGACGTCCGCCAGGAACTGCTGGAGGGCGCGGTGGAGCATCGGTCCGCGCCAGACGACCGGTGCGTTGCCCGGGGTGAACATGCCGATGGAGATGACCTTCACGCCGTGCGCGGACGGCGGCATGATCATGTTCTCGACCTGGGTCGGACGGCCGTCGGCGCCGAGCATGCGGGGCACCGAGTGGCCGTAGATGTCCGCGTCGACCACGCCGACCTTGAGGCCGTCGGCCGCCATCGCCGCCGCGAGGTTCACGGTCACCGAGGACTTGCCGACACCGCCCTTGCCGGAGGCGACCGCGTACACGCGCGTGAGTGAGCCCGGCTTGGCGAAGGGCACCTCGCGCTCGGTCTGGCCGCCGCGCAGCGCGGACGCCAGTTCCTTGCGCTGCTCGTCGCTCATCACGTCCAGGGTCACGTCGACGCGGGTGACACCCTCGACTGCCGAGACCGCCTCCGTCACGGTCTTCGTGATGGTCTCGCGCATCGGGCAGCCGGAGACGGTCAGATACACGGTGACCGCGACCGCGCCATCCGCACCGATCTCCACCGATTTGACCATCCCCAGCTCGGTGATGGGTCGCTGGATCTCGGGGTCGTTCACCGTCGCCAGTGCTTCACGCACCGCGTCTTCCGTAGCCATAGGACGATGGTACGGCGCCGGGCCCGGGGCCCGGAAAGCCCCGTCAGCGGTCGTCTACGTCACGTCGTGGCGGCCGTTCTGCCGGGAATACGACCCGGCCGTCGGCGCGGTGTTCCTCCAGCTCCCTGATCAGGTCCTGGAATTCGGAGCGGATCCAGTCGCGGGTGGCGACCTCGCCGAGGCCCATGCGCAGGGCGGCGATCTCGCGGGTGAGGTACTCGGTGTCCGCGATCGAGCGCTCGTTCTGCTTGCGGTCCTGTTCGAGGTTGACCCGGTCGCGGTCGTCCTGGCGGTTCTGCGCGAGGAGGATCAGCGGGGCGGCGTAGGAGGCCTGGAGCGAGAGCATCAGGGTCAGGAAGATGAACGGGTACGGGTCGAAGCGCAGATGGCGCGGTGCCGCGATGTTCCACACCAGCCACACGATGATGACGACCGTCATCCAGACGATGAACCGTCCGGTGCCGAGGAAACGCGCGATCCGCTCCGAGAGCCGCCCGAAGGCCTCCGGGTCCCACTCGGGCACCAGCCGGCGGCGCGGCGGCAGCGGCTGGTCGAGGCGGGTGCGGGGCCGGGTGGTGGCGGTCGCCCTGGTGGCGGCCCGTTCGCGGGTCTCGCGGTCAGGTCCCATCGCGCCCCCCTTCGTCCACGTCTTCCTGGTCGACTTCCTGGTCGTCTCCCCGGTCGTCCTCGCGGCCGTCCTCGAGTTCGCGCAGGCGCCCGTCCTGAGGTTCGTCCAGGCGTTCGTCCTGGGGGTCGTCCTCGCGCAGGTGGAACTCGGTCTCGCGCCAGTCCTCCGGCAGCATGTGGTCCAGTACGTCGTCCACGGTCACCGCGCCGAGCAGTGAGCCGCTCTCGTCGACGACGGGCGCCGCGACCATGTCGTACGTGGCGAAGAAGCCCGCGACGACGGGCAGCGCCGCGTCCGGCGCGAGCGCCTGCAGATCGCCATCGAGGATCGAGCTGACCAGCGTGTACGGCGGGTCGCGCAGCAGCCGCTGGAAGTGCACCGTGCCCAGGTACTTGCCGGTCGGTGTCTCGTCCGGCGGGCGGCACACGTACACCTGCGCGGCGAGCGCCGGGGACAGGTCGGGGTTGCGGACCCGGGCGAGCGCGTCGGCGACCGTGGCGTCGGGCCGCAGCACGATGGGCTCGGTCGTCATCAGACCGCCGGCGGTCCGCTCCTCGTACGACATCAGCCGTCGTACGTCGGCCGCGTCGTCGGGCCGCATCAGCGTCAGCAGCCGCTCCACGTCGTCCTCGGGGAGTTCGGCGAGCAGGTCGGCCGCGTCGTCGGGGTCCATCGCCTCCAGGACGTCGGCGGCGCGCTCCTCCTTGAGCTTGCCCAGGATCTCGATCTGGTCGTCCTCGGGGAGTTCCTCCAGGACGTCGGCGAGGCGGTCGTCGTTCAGGGCGGCGGCCACCTCCCCGCGCCGCTTCGGCGACAGGTGGTGCAGGACGTTGGCCAGGTCGGCGGCGCGCAGCTGCTCGAAGGTGGCGAGGAGGCTCTCGGCGCCCTGTCCGTGCTCCTCCAGCGAGAACCCGGTGACGGCGGACCAGTCGACGGTCATCGTCTCGCCCTTGGTGCGCCGAAAGGTCCCGCTGCGGCCCTTGCGCACGAAGACGCGGCCGATCTCCCACTCCCGGCGGGCCGGCAGCTGCTGGACGGACACGTCGAGCACGGTCACCTCCTCGTGGGTCTCGACGAGCTGGACCCGCCGGTCGAGCAGTTCGCCGAAGACGAGCCGCTCGGTGGGCCGCGGTTCGAAGCGGCGCACGTTGAGGACACCGGTGGTGATGACCTGGCCGGACTCGATGCCGGTGACGCGGGTCATGGGCAGGAAGATGCGTCGCCGGGTGGAGAGTTCCACGACCAGCCCGAGCAGCCGGGGCGGGCGGCGTCCGACGCGGAGCATGGCGACCAGGTCCCGCACGCGGCCCACCTGGTCGCCGTTGGGGTCGAAGACGGCGACACCGGCGAGGTGCGAGACGAAGATCCGGGGGGCGCTTGCGGCCATGCCCGCGCCTCCTTCTTTCCGTGTTGCTCTTTCTTCCGTGTCGCTGGTCGCGTGATTCTCGTCGCGTGTTGCTCCGGACGCTTGCCGGCTTTCTCCGTACGGGCGTTTGGTCCCGACCTGTCCGCTCAGGTGGGCTTCAGGCTAGCCCGTCCCGGTCGGATACGCCCTGGTGAGCGGTCCGGACGGACTGGCTCCGCCGGGCACGCACGGCACCGGTACGCTGCCGTACGCCGTTGGGGACACCCGGCACGGCCACCCCGGCATGGGCACCCGCACGGACACGCGCACGGACACGCGCTTGGACACCCGCATGGACACCCGTATGAAAGGCAGCCCTACCTGTGACTGCGATTTCCCAGGGCCGTACCCGCAGGGCCGCACTGGTGGGCGTGATGTGCGCACTGGTCGTGACGGGGACGGCGCTGACGGGGTGCAGTAGTGAGGATCCGGACGCGGGCACGAACGGGGTGGGGAAGCTGTCCGCCACCGAGATCCAGTCGAAGACGCGCAAGGCCGCCACGGCGGCCGAGGCGGTACGACTCGCCGGGACCGTGGTGTCGAACGGGCGCACGTACAAGCTCGACATGCGGCTGAAGTCCGACGGCGGCACCGGTTCGGTCACCTCGGAGGGGGCGAGTTTCCATCTGCTCCGGGTCGGCCGGCATCTCTTCCTCAAGGCCGGCGCCGAGTTCTGGAACCACCAGGGCGGCAAGAGCGGTGCCACTTCGGCGGACACCGCGGCCGCCGACAAGCTCGACGGCAAGTACGTGAAGGTCCCGAGCGGCGACCCGGCCTACAAGCGCTTCATCAGCTTCACGGACAAGGACGTCCTGCTCGACGGTCTGCTGACCCTGCACGGCTCCCTCGCCACGGACGGCCACCACGAGCAGTCCGGCGTCCGCACCATCCGTATCACCGGCGACAAGGGCGCGGGCGGCACCCTGGACGTCTCCCTGAAGGGAACCCCGTACCCGCTGCTCCTGGTCCGCGCGGGCGACGCCGGCACGCTCAGCCTCACCGACTGGGGCAAGAGCTTCGCCCTCGCGGAACCCGCCAAGGACGAGACCGTGGACTACGGCCAGCAGCTGCCGACGTCGTAGCCCTGGGGCCTGTCCGCCGGACAGGCCCTAGCGGCGTCCCCGCTTCCTGAAGAGCAGGCGCGGTACGGCGGCCGGGATCGGTTGGCGGGTGGTCGCGGGGGACGGGACCGGCGCGGCGGCCAGCGAGCCGTCCGGCAGCGGGAGGGTGCCCGCCCGGGGCTCCAGGCGCAGCACCCGGCACTCGCGGGCCCAGCGGGCCGGCATCTCCTCGCCGTCGGGCGCGTTCAGACGCTTGCCCTTGAGTTCGGCGACGGTCGCCTCCCACGCGGGGGAGCCGGGCGCGAGTTCGACCACCTTCGCGGTCCACGCGACCAGCCGGCCGCCCTTGTCCTTGCTGCGGACGACGACGACCGCGTCGCCCCCGTCGACGAGCCCGGGCAGCGGCTGCTCTCCGGGCCCGTCGCCGACCAGGCAGGCCGCGCCGTCGTGCCACACGTGCCACAGGGCCCGGGTGGGCGCCTCGGCGCCCGGCGCCTCGTGCGCCCGCACGCCGCCGCTCCGCACCCAGATCAGCCCGGACTTCTTCGTGGCCTCCTCGACGAGGGCCCGGTCGAGCAGCTGTTCCGTCATGGGCCCAGCCTATCCAGGGGCACCGGGCGGTCACCCGGTGCGCTCAGAGCCAGCCGTTGCGCTTCAGGATCCGGTGGATCGACAGACACATCCCGACCGTGGCGCCCAGCACCAGCGGGTAGCCGAACTTCCAGTGCAGCTCCGGCATGTAGTCGAAGTTCATGCCGTACACGCCACAGACCATCGTCGGTACGGCGATGATCGCGGCCCAGGAAGTGATCTTGCGCATGTCCTCGTTCTGCGTCACGGACGCCTGCGCGAGGTTGGCCTGGAGGATGGAGTTGAGCAGTTCGTCGAAGCCGAGGACCTGCTCCTGGACACGGGCGAGGTGGTCGGCGACATCGCGGAAGTACTTCTGGATGTCCGGGTCGATCAGCCGCATCGGGCGCTCGCTGAGCAACTGCATGGGGCGCAGCAGCGGGGACACGGCCCGCTTGAACTCCAGCACCTCGCGCTTGAGTTGGTAGATGCGGCCGGCGTCCGTGCCGCGCGGGGTGCCCTTGCGGCCCGGCGAGAAGACCTCGGTCTCCACCTCGTCGATGTCGTCCTGCACGGCGTCCGCGACCGCGATGTACCCGTCGACGACATGGTCGGCGATGGCGTGCAGCACGGCGGAGGGGCCCTTGGCGAGCAGCTCGGGGTCGTCCTGCAGCCGGTGCCGCAGCGCCCGCAGCGAGCCCTGCCCGCCGTGCCGGACGGTGATGAAGAAGTCCCGTCCGGTGAAGCACATGACCTCGCCGGTCTCCACGATCTCGCTGGTGGCGGTGAGTTCGTCGTGCTCGACGTAGTGGATGGTCTTGAAGACGGTGAACAGGGAGTCGTCGTAGCGCTCCAGCTTGGGCCGCTGGTGGGCCTGGACGGCGTCCTCGACGGCCAGCGGGTGCAGTCCGAACTCACCCGCGATACCGGCGAATTCGGCCTCCGTGGGCTCGTGCAGCCCGATCCACACGAAACCCCCGTCGCGGTGCACCAGCCGCATCGCCTCCTGGGGCGACAGCGGCTCGGGGGTCTGGACGCGGGCGCCGTCGCGGTAGACGGCGCAGTCGACCACGGCGGAGTTGGTCCCGGGGGCGCGGGTGTGGTCGTACGAGCCACTGTCCTTGCGCAGCGAGGGACGGGGGCGGACCGCGGCACGCAGGTCACGAATCATCGACATGACGGGCTCCTTCGCAACGGAGGCGACCGACGACGGTTGGAACTACCCGGAATGGGGACGTCCTGACTGCGGATGTTTGGCACGTCCACAAAGCGGGGAGCACCGCACCGTCGCGGTGGCAGCTTCGCTACTGATTCAGATCAGACAGATCGGATGGATCAGGCGGAAACGAAGCGCTCTTCCGTGGTGCACCGGGACAACGCTGACACGTATGCACACGTTTGCAGGAGGAAGCAGCCGACAGAGCTACGAGAGCCGGGGAGCGGCTGGAACCAGCTACAGAACTTCAGCGACCGGAAGAGCGGGTGGTACTGCCAGGTCGACTTCGGTCCATTGCAGCCCCACCTCCTCCGGTCGGTCCCCCGTGAGGGACGATCCATCCCCCGTGGGGGAGCTGGCTCCCCCCGTGGGGAAGACAGTCAGCCTCAGTGCGTCGGAGCTTGAGAGCGACGCTTCTGCGTGCTGCCCCGACCAGCGGCCAAGACTATCAGCGCACTGAAGCGTCAAGCCGCCGCTTTGCCCGTTACTGACGAGTTCTATGCTCGGCTCATGGCTGATGTTCTTCCTTTGGTCGAGGCCCGGTTGCGCTCCGCGCTGGGCGAACCCGACGCCCGGGCCGCGGTCACCTTCCTCGGCACCGACCGTATCGAAGTGCTGCGCTTCACAGAGGGTGACGTCGTCCGCTACGCCACGCTCGGTATGTCCGCCCAGCCGATGGCAGACCCCACGGCGGTCCTCGCCGACCCGGTCAAGGGCCCGCGCGCGGAGCTGGTCCTGTCGGTCCGCCCCGGCGCCGCCGACACCGACAAGGTGCTCCGCCCGCTCGCCGTGCTCGCCGCGTCCCCGCAGGTCGAGGGGCTGATCGTGGCCCCCGGTGCCTCGCTTGACGTGGGCGGGGCGCTGTGGCCCGGCGCGCCGTTCACCTCGGTCCTGGTCGCGGAGTCCGGTGGTCTGGTGGAGGACCTGGAGCTGGACGCGCCCGCCGATCCCGTACGGTTCCTGCCGCTGCTCCCGATGACGCCGAACGAGGCCGCGTGGAAGCGTGTGCACGGCGCCGGGGCCCTTCAGGAACGCTGGCTGAACGGCGGAACGGACCTGCGCGATCCCTCGCGCAAGTCCGTTCCGCTGGATTGAGTACTTCTCGCCCCGTCTCCGCCGACCTGAGACCAGGCCGGTTTCCTGGCCGAAAACAGTCAGTTGGCGAACACGGTCACACTGTCCTCGGTGGCGTGCTTCGGCTGGAGCTCCTCCGCCTCGTGGGAGAGCGCGTTCCGGCGTACGAAGACCACGACCGCTCCGATCGCGGCGGTGATCGCGGCGACCACGAACGGGATTTGGATGTCGCTCCACTCCTCGATCTTCGGCGCGAAGTAGGGCGCGGCCGCGGCCGCGAACCACCGGACGAAGTTGTAGCCGGCGCTCGCCACCGGGCGCGGCGCGTCCGACACGCCGAGCGCCAGCTCGGTGTAGACGGTGTTGTTCACGCCGATGAAGGCGCCCGACAGGATCGTGCAGACCACGGCCGCGGTGTGGTCGCCGTACCCGAGCACGAGCACGTCGGCGGCGAGCAGGACCAGGGAGCCGCCCAGCACCTTGAGCGAGCCGAACCGTGCCTGCATCCGTGGCGCCACGATCACCGAGAAGACGGCGAGCAGCAGGCCCCAGCAGAAGAACACGGCGCCCGACTTGTAGGGGGTCATGTTCAGCACGAACGGGGTGAAGGCCAGCACGGTGAAGAACGTGTAGTTGTAGAAGAACGCCGACACGGCCGCCGAGGCGAGGCCGCCGTGGCCGAGCGCCTTGATCGGGTCGAGCAGTGAGGTCTTCTTCGCGGGCCTCGGCTGCTCCTTCAGGAACACCGTGATGCACAGGAAGCCGACCGCCATCAGGAACGCGGTGCCGAAGAAGGGGTAGCGCCAGCTGGCGTTGCCGAGCAGGGCGCCGAGCAGTGGCCCGCACGCCATGCCGAGGCCGAGTGCGGACTCGTAGAGCAGGATCGCCGCGGCGCTGCCGCCGGCCGCAGCGCCGACGATGACGGCGAGGGCGGTGGAGACGAACAACGCGTTGCCCAGACCCCAGCCGGCCCGGAAGCCGACGAGTTCGCCGACCGAGCCCGACGTGCCCGCGAGCCCCGCGAAGACCACGACGAGCGCGAGGCCGAGCAGCAGGGTCTTCTTGCCTCCGATGCGGCTGGAGACGAAGCCGGTCACCAGCATCGCGACCGCGGTGATCAGGAAGTACGAGGTGAACAGCAGCGAGACCTGGCTCGGGGTGGCGTCCAGGCCCTTGGCGATGGAGGGCAGGATCGGGTCGACGAGCCCGATGCCCATGAACGCGACGACGGATGCGCCGGCGGTCGCCCAGACGGCCTTCGGCTGCCGCAGGATGCTGCCCGCGCCGGCGTCGAATGTGTCCCCCTCGGCGGGACCTCCCGTGGTGTTGGTCATGCTCGCTCCTCGACTGCGTAGGGAGAGATCGGTGGCCATGGATCGATGGCAGATCGTTGGCGTATACACATAATAAGTTAGAAGGGCTAATTAATGCAAGCTGCATCTAGTTCCATCGGGTGACCGGCACGCTCCGGACGGGTGATCGTCCTTGACGCGGCGAAATACGGGGAGGACCGTGGGGCCCTATGAGGGGCGAACCCAGTTGCCCGAAGTGTGGTGGCCGGGTCAGGGCTCCCGGCCTCTTTGCCGACTCCTGGCAGTGCGATGCGCACGGGGCCGTGTATCCGTTGCAGCCCGTGATCCCGCCCAGCGTCGAGGCCCTCGGTGTAGTGGTGCACCGTGCCCAGGTGCCGGTGTGGATGCCGTGGCCGCTGCCGGTCGGCTGGCTGTTCACCGGCGCGGCCTTCGCCGGTGACGATCGCAGCGGAGGGCGCGCGACGGCGGTGGCCTGCTCGGGCCCCGGACCGCTCGGCGGCATAGGGGAGCTGATCCTCGTCGCCGAGGAGCTCGGCGTCGGCCTCGGCGCGCGGTACGCGGGCATCGACGGACCCGACCCCGGGCCGTACATGAACGTCGAGAAACCACCCCAGGCGAAGGTCCTCGCGGCCGGCCGCCCGACCCCGCTCTGGCATGTGACCGGCAGCCCCGACGACCGTGCCGTCTTCGCGGGCGAGGCGCTGGGGCTGTGGGTGTGGGCGGTGGTGTGGCCCGAGCAGTCGGGGCTGCTGATGTACGACGAGCTGGTGCTGACGGATCTGCGGGATGCGGGGGCGGAGGTGGATCTGTTGCCGTGCGGGGCGTTGTCGCCACGGATCCTGGAGCCGTAGCGCTCCGCTGTGGTGCGCGGAGCCTTGGGTGGTCGGGTGGGTGCGTGCGGGTTGTTCTGGGCTGAGCGTGCGGTTCCTCGCGCCCCTGGCGGGGCGCTACGCGCAGGTTGGTTGTAGGGGGCGCCCGGTACTTGCGGGTGTGACAAGACGCTCGGAACTCCCGTTATGCTTGAGCGTCCCCTGTTACCCCGTCATCGCCTGGAGTCCGCGTCGTGCGCATCGATCTGCACACCCACTCCACCGCGTCGGACGGTACGGACACCCCCGCCGAGCTGGTGCGCAACGCCGGCGCCGCCGGTCTCGACGTCGTCGCGCTGACCGATCACGACACGACCCGCGGGTACGCGGAGGCGCTGGCCGCGCTTCCCGAGGGGCTCACCCTCGTCACGGGCGCCGAGCTCTCCTGCCGCCTCGACGGCATCAGCATGCACATGCTGGCCTACCTCTTCGACCCCGAGGAGCCCGGGCTGCTCGCCGAGCGCGAGCTGGTGCGCGACGACCGCGTGCCGCGCGCCCGGGCCATGGTCGCCAAGCTCCAGGAGCTCGGTGTGCCGGTCACCTGGGAGCAGGTCGCGCGCATCGCGGGCGACGGATCCGTCGGGCGACCGCACGTCGCCTCCGCCCTGGTCGAGCTGGGGGTCGTGGACAGCGTCTCCGACGCCTTCACGCAGGACTGGCTGGCCGACGGCGGGCGGGCCTACGTCCCCAAGCACGAGACCGACCCCTTCGAGGCGATCCGCCTCGTCAAGGCCGCGGGCGGCGTGACCGTGTTCGCGCACCCGGCCGCCGCCAAGCGCGGCCGGACCGTGCCGGAGTCCGCGATCGCCGACTTGGCCGCCGCCGGGCTCGACGGCATCGAGGTGGACCACATGGACCACGAGCCGGCCACCCGCGCCCGGCTGCGCGGCCTCGCCGCCGACCTGGGGCTGCTCGCCACCGGATCCAGCGACTACCACGGCAGCCGCAAGACCTGCGTGCTCGGGGAGTTCACCACCGACCCCGAGGTGTACGGCGAGATCACCCGGCGTGCGACGGGGGCGTTCCCCGTGCCGGGCGCCGGCGGAGTCTGACACCAGCCTTCGCGCCCCAGGTTCCTCGAAGCACCGACAAGGCACCCGACAGGGCACCTGACGAAGCGCCTGCCAAAGCGCCTGCCAAAGCGCTCGGCAACGTACCCGACGCCGACCGTCGTGTGCCTCCGTTCCGCCCGGCGGAACGCCTTTCCCCAGCGGTGGCGGCAGATCTCGCCGCGCCGATTTCCCCACCTTCGCAAGGCCTCACTCACTCATGTTCGACGTCGCCGTCTTCGGCTCCCTGTTCCTCACTCTCTTCGTCATCATGGATCCCCCGGGGATCACCCCGATCTTCCTCGCGCTCACCGCGGGACGCCCCGCCAAGGTGCAGAAGCGGATGGCCTTCCAGGCCGTCTGTGTGGCCGGCGGCGTGATCGCCGTCTTCGGCCTCCTCGGCCACCAGATCCTCGACTACCTGCATGTGTCCGTGCCCGCGCTGATGATCGCGGGCGGGCTGCTGCTCCTGCTGATCGCCCTCGACCTGCTGACCGGCAAGACCGACGAGCCCAAGCAGACCAAGGACGTCAACGTCGCCCTCGTACCGCTCGGCATGCCGCTGCTCGCGGGCCCCGGCGCGATCGTGTCGGTGATCCTCGCGGTCCAGAAGGCCGACACCGTCGCCACCCAGGTGTCCGTGTGGGTCGCGATCCTCGCCATCCACGTCGTCCTGTGGCTGGTCATGCGCTACTCGCTGCTGATCATCCGCGTCATCAAGGACGGCGGTGTCGTGCTGGTGACCCGGCTCGCGGGCATGATGCTGTCCGCGATCGCCGTGCAGCAGATCATCAACGGGATCACCCAGGTGGTCCGGGCGAGCTGACCGTGAGCCGGTGAGAACGCGCAAAGCCCCGTACGGCGTCGTGCCGTACGGGGCTTTGAAATCTGAAGGCGTCCGCCCGGAGGTGAACTGCTCCGTGATGCTTCGAACTGCTCTGAAATGTTATGAAGCGGACGATTCGGTCGGGCGGATCCACAGTCGCTGCCCGATGGCGGCGGCCTGCTGAACGATCCGGTTGACGGAGGCGGCGTCTACAACGGTGGTGTCCACGGGCGTGCCGTCGACATCGTCGAGTCGCATGATTTCGAAGCGCATGGGCTTCTCCCTTCGTCTGGTCATCCTCCTGAGGAGAACTACTGGCGTGTGGTGCGCGAGACGTCGGTGCTCGCGCTTCCGTTCGTATTCAACGGGGTGCGTGTTACAAACATTCCCTACGCTAAGGAAATTTTTCGAGAACCTAATTACTGTCGGGTAAGAAGTCTGAAGGAGACTGAACGGGACCGGTTGTGTTCGCAGCGTGACCGCCGGGACAATGGAGGTGATGAACGACGACCACGCGGCGCTCGGCGCCCGCATCGACCGCACGAACGAGCTGCTCCAGCGCATGCTCGCCGAGGTGGCGAAGACGCCCTCGACCCATGCGATCTTCGTCGACGCCGGGTACCTGTACGCGGCCGCGGGGCGGCTCGTCGCCGGGACCGAGGACCGCCGCGCCTTCGACCTCGACGCCGAAGGTCTCATCGACGCGCTCATCGACAGGGCCCGCACCATCTTCGCCGACAGCAGGCTGCTGCGCGTCTACTGGTACGACGGCGCACGCCGCCGTATCCACACCGCGGAACAGCAGTCGATCGCCGAACTCCCGGACGTGAAGGTCCGGTTGGGCAACCTCAACGCCAACAACCAGCAAAAGGGCGTCGATTCCCTCATCCGCTCCGACCTGGAGTCCCTCGCCCGGCACCGCGCCATCAGCGACGCCGCACTGCTCGGCGGCGACGAGGACCTGGTGTCGGCGGTCGAGGCGGCGCAGGGGTACGGGGCGCGGGTCCACCTCTGGGGCATCGAGGCGCCCGAGGGTCGCAACCAGGCCGAGCCGCTGCTGTGGGAGGTCGACAGCCAGCGCACGTTCGACCTCGAATTCTTCAAGCCCTACGTGTCCCGGCGCACCTCCGCGACCTACGACCCGACGGCGGCGAGCCGGCCCTCCCGCGAGGACGTGCGGTTCGTGGGCGCCCAGATCGCCGCGAAGTGGCTGGCCGCGCGGGGGCGCGAGGCCCTGGTGGAGCTGCTGCCCGGCCACCCCTACCTGCCCGGCTCGGTCGACCAGGATCTGCTGGTCGAGGCCGAGGGGCTGCTGCAGTACTCCCTGCGGGGCCAGGCGGACCTGCGCCGCGCGCTCCGGGACGGCTTCTGGGAGCACCTGCAGGCGCAGTACTAGCTTCTAGCGTCTACCGGTCCCGCCCCCAGGTCACTCCTGCGTCTGATCCCAGAACTTGGCGAGGGCGAGGGCCGTCCGCTCGGGCTGGTCCGTGTTCGGGGAGTGCTCGGCTCCTCGTACGACCGTGCGCCGGGCCTTGAGACGTACGGCCATGTCGTCCAGGAGCGGCACCGGCCAGGTGTCGTCGAACGCACCCGACAGCACATGCTTGGGCAGGTGTACGGCGGCCAGCTCGGCGACGCGGTCGGGCTCCGTGCACAGCTGACGGCCGGTCGCGATCAGCTGGGCCGGTCGGGTGAGCAGCCAGCGGCGCCGCAGGTCCGCGCGGTCGTCCAGCCCACCGTCGAGATCGGCGGTGTCGACCTCCTCCGGAGGTTCCATCGCCTGGATGGCGTCCCACACCTGGGCCATGTCCATCACGGCGAGGGCGTCCCGGAGCAGTTTGACGCGCTGTTGCTGGGAGGTGGAGATCTGGGCGGGGCCCGAGGCCATGAGGGTGAGTGAGGCGAAGGGGGTCGGGTCGAGGAGGACGGCGGCGCGGGCGACCAGTCCGCCGAGGGAGTGGCCGACGAGGTGCACGGGGGTGCCGACGGCTGCCGCCTGGGCGAGCACGTCCTTCGCCAACTCGGCCTGCGCGTACGCCGATTCGTCGTGCTCGGGACCGTCGCTCTCGTACTGCCCGCGGCCGTCCACGGCGACGGTACGGTACCCGCGCGCCGCGAGCGGCTCGTGCAGCGCGATGAAGTCTTCCTTGCTGCCGGTGAAACCCGGCAGCAGCAGCACGGTTCCCTGCAGCCGCGCCTGCGGCGCGGCGTCGAGCGCGGCGAACTCGCCGCGGGCGGTGCGGAGACGGTAGGCACGGACACCGGCGGGCGGCGCGAAGGAGGGGGGCCTGCTCATGCCCCGAGGCTATCGGGCGGGGCTGCCCCCCGGCTCCCCGCCCGCCCGTAGTTGTCCGGCTGACGGCCGGTGGGGGCTGAGCGCGCAGTTCCCCGTGCCCCTAAAAGCCCCCAGCTCGTCCGGCGTGTGAGGACGAGGCCGTCAGGCCGATGGGGCACCGGGGCGCAGCCCCGTGCCCCAGGAGCGCGGGGAACTGCGCGCCCAGCCCCCACCGGCCCGCAGTCGAAGAACCCACCCGGGGGTCCGGAGAACGCCGATGGCCCGGCCCCACTGCACGTGGGACCGGGCCATCGGGCTGAGGATCAGCTCTCCGCGGGCTCCGCGGCAGCCGCCGCCTTGCGCGTACGCCGCCGCGGCGCTGCCGCCTCAGGCGCGGCCTCCGCGGCGACCGCGGCCTCCACGACCTTGCGGGCACGCCGACGCGGCTTGGCCTCCGGCTCGTCAACGGCGGCCGACTGAGCGGGAATCGCCGCCTCGACGGTCTCCGCGACGGCCTTGCGGGTCCGGCGACGGACGGGCTTGGCAGCGGCTTCGGCGCTGTCCACGGCCGCTTCGGCGGGCGCCTCGGCCGTGGCCTTGGCCCGCGTACGCCGCGGCTTGGTGGCGGGGGCCTCCGGCGCGGCCTCGACCGCGTCCACCACGGCCACCGCCGCCTTGCGCGTACGCCGCGGCTTGGCGACCGGCGCCTCGGCGACACCCTCCGCCGTGTCGACCGCGACCTCCGCGGCCTCCGCGACCTTGCGGGTACGGCGACGAACCGGCTTGGCCGGAGCCTCCGCGACGGCCTCGACGGCGACGGCGGCGGTCTGCGCCGGAATCTCGGCCTCGACGGGCGCGACGGCCTCGACAGTCGCGACGGTCTCCGCGACGGCCTTGCGAGTGCGGCGACGGACGGGCTTGGCAGCGGCTTCGGCGCTGTCCACGGCCGCTTCGGCGGACGCCTCGGCCGCGGCCTTGGCCCGCGTACGCCGCGGCTTGGTGGCGGGGGCCTCCGGCGCGGCCTCGACCACACCCTCGGCCGTGTCGACGACGGCCTCGGCGGCCTTGCGGGTACGGCGACGAACCGGCTTGGCCGGAGCCTCCGCGACGGCCTCGACGACGGCCTCGGTGACGGCTTCCACGACCGGCGCGGATTCCGCGACGACGGCCACGGTCTCGACCGGGGCGGGAGCGGCCTCCGCCGTCTTACGGGTCCGACGGCGACGCGGCTTCGCGACCGCGTCCTCCGGCGTGGCCTCGACCACGCCCTCGGCCGTGTCGACCGCGGTCTCCGCGGCCTGCGGGGCCTCGCTCACCGACGGCTCGGAGACCGTGGCGGCAGCCGCCACCGTCTCCGCCGTACCCCCGGTGCGCGTACGGCGACGGCGGCGCGGGGAGCGGGGCTCGGTGGACTCCGCGGCGGCGGGCTCGGTGGTCGCCTCCGGAGTCGGCGTCGTGGACGTCTCCTCCAGCGCGGCACCGTTGCGCGTACGGCGACGACGGCGGGGCGTGCGCGCCTGGCGCTCACGCTCGCGCTCCACGGGCGCCGGCGCCGACGAACGGCCACCGCGGCCGCCGCGCGGACCGCCACGCCCGCCGGTCTCGCCGAGGTCCTCGACCTCTTCGGCCGCGAGGCCGGCGCGGGTGCGCTCGGAACGCGGCAGGACACCCTTGGTGCCGGCCGGGATGTTCAGTTCCTCGAAGAGGTGCGGGGACGTGGAGTACGTCTCCGGCGGGTTGCCGAAGCCGAGGTCCAGCGCCTTGTTGATGAGCTGCCAGCGCGGGATGTCGTCCCAGTCGACGAGGGTGATCGCGATGCCCTTGGCGCCCGCGCGACCCGTACGGCCGATGCGGTGCAGGTACGTCTTCTCGTCCTCGGGGGACTGGTAGTTGATGACGTGGGTGACACCCTCGACGTCGATGCCGCGGGCGGCGACGTCGGTGCAGACGAGGACGTCGACCTTGCCGTTGCGGAACGCGCGCAGTGCCTGCTCGCGGGCGCCCTGGCCGAGGTCGCCGTGGACCGCGCCGGACGCGAAGCCACGCTGCTGGAGCTGGTCGGCGAGGTCCGCCGCCGTCCGCTTGGTGCGGCAGAACACCATCGCGAGCCCGCGGCCGTCGGCCTGCAGTATGCGTGCGACCAGCTCGGGCTTGTCCATGTTGTGCGCGCGGTAGATGAACTGCGCGGTGTTGCGGACCGTCGCGCCCTCGTCGTCCGGCGCCGTGGCGCGGATGTGCGTGGGCTGCGACATGTAGCGGCGCGCGAGACCGATGACCGCACCCGGCATGGTCGCCGAGAACAGCATGGTCTGACGGCGGGCCGGCAGCATGTTCATGATCTTCTCGACGTCGGGCAGGAAGCCCAGGTCGAGCATCTCGTCGGCCTCGTCGAGGACGAGCGCCTTGATGTGCTTGAGGTTGAGCTTCTTCTGGCCCGCGAGGTCCAGCAGTCGGCCCGGGGTGCCGACGATGACGTCGACGCCCTTCTTGAGGGCCTCGACCTGCGGCTCGTACGCCCGGCCGCCGTAGATGGCGAGAACGCGTACGTTGCGGACCTTGCCGGCGGTCAGCAGGTCGTTGGTCACCTGGGTGCACAGCTCGCGCGTCGGGACGACGACGAGGGCCTGCGGGGCGTCGGTGAGCTGCTCGGGCTGGGCCCGGCCCGCCTCGACGTCCGCGGGGACGGTGACACGCTCGAGGAGCGGGAGGCCGAAGCCCAGCGTCTTGCCGGTGCCGGTCTTGGCCTGGCCGATGACGTCGGAGCCCGAAAGGGCTACGGGGAGCGTCATTTCCTGGATGGGGAAGGGGGTGACGATGCCGACGGCTTCAAGGGCTTCGGCCGTCTCGGGAAGGATTCCGAGCTCTCGGAAAGTCGTAGTCAGGGTGCTGCCTCTTCTGTGTACGCGGTGCGAGGCGAGCGCGGGGGTCGTGTCGGGGACCGTGCCGGGGACGTCGGCCGCTCTTGACGGGCTGGCCGAGTGGCATGGGACCACTGCCGACGCTCGAGCTCTCGTACCGCTGAGGGTTCCCTCCGGATGTCGTACGCAATGTGCCGTACGGACGAGGAGGGCTGTCGGGTCGGAGCCGATCGGGCCACCGACCGGGCATCCTCATTCGTGCGGCCCGTCGAATACTCGCCGGGCGCATTACCACCATACCCCGGAATCGCGCATACGCGATGGCCGATTTGGTCACGTAGTCGTCGTCACACTGATTGACCAGGGACTTCCCTGTTGCGTTGAGCGGGCTATTGTGCGCTTCATGACGACGCCTGACAACGCCGCTGACCCGTCCGCCGAGGCCACCGACAAGACCACCCCCACGGCCACCGGAGTCGCCGCGCAGAACTGGGACACGGCCGCCGCCGACCCCCAGTACCGCGCCGCGGTCGTGGACCTGCTCGGAGCGCTCGCGTACGGCGAGTTGGCGGCGTTCGAGCGGCTCGCGGAGGACGCCAAGCTGGCCCCGACGCTCAGTGACAAGGCCGAGCTGGCGAAGATGGCGTCGGCCGAGTTCCACCACTTCGAGCGGCTGCGGGACCGGCTCGCCGCGGTCGGCGCGGAGCCGACCGAGGCGATGGAACCGTTCGTCGCCGCGCTCGACGGCTTCCACCGGCAGACGGCTCCCTCGGACTGGCTGGAGGGCCTCGTCAAGGCGTTCGTCGGCGACTCGATCGCCAGCGACTTCTACCGTGAGGTCGCCGCCCGCCTCGACGCCGACACGCGTGGGCTCGTGCTCAGTGTCCTCGACGACACCGGGCACGCGAGCTTCGCCGTCGAGAAGGTGCGCGCCGCCATCGACGCGGACCCGCGCGTGGGCGGCCGGCTCGCGCTGTGGGCGCGGCGGCTGATGGGCGAGGCGCTGTCGCAGTCGCAGCGGGTCGTCGCGGACCGTGACGCGCTGTCGACGATGCTCGTGGGCGGTGTGGCGGACGGGTTCGACCTCGCGGAGGTCGGCCGGATGTTCTCGAGGATCACCGAGGCCCACACCAAGCGGATGGCGGCACTGGGCCTGGCGGCCTAGACCCGGTTCCCTCGGTTCCCTTGGTTCCCTCGGTTTCCTTGGGGCTTGTCGGCCTCAGGAGTTTCGCCGTCGCCCGCTTCGGTCACGCCGTCGCCGAGCGGCGGCGAAATCTTTCCGCGGGGCGCAGCAGAAGCGACAGCAGCGCGGCGGAGACGATCACGGCGCCGGCGAGGATGACCAGGAAGTGGCCGGAGCCCAGCGCCGTGTGCGTCAGGAAGGCCCCGAACAGGGCTCCGGCGACACCGGTCGACAGGACCAGGCCGCGGCTCGGAAGACGGTGCGGCAGTCGGTACGCCGCCCCCCATGCCAGCGCGAGACCGAGCATCGCGGCGCCGAGCGCTTCCAAGAACATGGTGGGGGTCCCTCCCGCACGGCCCGTGCAAATCGGTCGTAGCGGGTTTACCCCCGAGGTGCGGAACGCAATCCTCCCCTGTGGATGTTCTGTGCTCCATCCGTGGTGGTGAGAGCACGGGTACGGGCCCGACACGACGCGCGCGGAGGATCCGGTTCCGTGCACGCGAAGGGGCCCGGCGACAGCGTCACCGGGCCCCTTTTGCTCGCCTGAACTACAGCGCGCTGAATCCCACCTTGCGCTGCGTGGGCTCGCCGAGCTCCACGTACGCGAGGCGGTCGGCCGGAACCAGGACCTTGCGGCCGTGGTCGTCCACGAGGCTCAGCAGCTGCGACTTGCCGGACAGCGCCTCGGACACCGCGCGCTCGACCTCCTCCGGGGTCTGACCGCTCTCCAGAACGATCTCGCGGGGCGCGTGCTGCACGCCGATCTTGACCTCCACGGCTTTGTCCCTCCGACGGTCAGTCATGTGCGCGTCTCTCCGCGCCGTACGCTGCACACATTAGCCCGGTGAGGGGACGTGCACGTTCCGGCCGAGAACGCCAAGAGCGAACAGCGGACGGGAACAAAGAGACGGTCGGGGCGGTCGAGCGTGAGTCGTCGGGCGTGAGTCAGTGGTGATCGGTGCCGTGCAGCGGGAAACCCGCGATACCGCGCCAGGCCAGTGACGTCAGCAGCTGCACCGCCTGGTCGCGCGGGACGCTGCGGTCGCTGTGCAGCCAGGAGCGGGCCACCACCTGTGCGAGGCCGCCCAGGCCCGAGGCGAGGAGCATCGACTCGGCGCGCGAGAGACCGGTGTCCTCCGCGATGACCTCGCAGATCGCCTCCGCGCACTCGTGCGTGACCTTGTCGACGCGCTCGCGGACCGCGGGCTCGTTCGTCAGGTCGGACTCGAAGACGAGCCGGAAGGCGCCGCCGTCGTCCTCGACGTACGCGAAGTAGGCGTCCATCGTGGCGCGGACGCGCAGCGAGTTGTCCGTGGTGGACGCGAGCGCCGTCCGTACCGCATGCAGCAGGGACTCGCAGTGCTGGTCCAGCAGCGCGAGGTACAGGTCGAGCTTGCCCGGGAAGTGCTGGTAGAGAACCGGCTTGCTGACGCCCGCGCGCTCGGCGATGTCGTCCATGGCGGCCGAGTGATACCCCTGCGCAACGAATACTTCCTGGGCGGCGCCGAGGAGCTGGTTGCGTCGGGCACGGCGCGGCAGGCGAGTGCCCCGCGGGCGTGCCGCCTCTGTCTGCTCGATGGCTGTCACGCCGCCTCCCAAAATTGTCCACATGCGGTGTGCGCCGCGCCGCCATCGTACTTTTCGGTAACCCCACTGTGCGCGGTGCGAGCGCAGAATTTCACGGACCGGACGCGTGCGATAACGACACAGAGGGTGACGAACGGGGTGAGAAGGGCGTGACGTCTCGCCGGATGCCGCTGGTCGGCGGGGTCCGGTCACATGGGGTCATCCCCTGTAGTCGTCCTCGTTGAGTCGGACGACCCTGGCCTGCTCGGCGAGGTCGGCCTCGTTGGCGTTGAGGGGGTCACCGGGGGGTTCGGGGTCGATGTCGTCCACCGGATCCAGTTCGCTGAGCTGCTCGGCGAGGTCCGCCTCCGGGGCTTCCGGGTCAAGGATCTCCCGGAACCGGTCGTTGAAGGTCTCGGGGTCTGTCGGGTCGACTGTCATGATTCCTCTTCCCGAGCGGTGCGAGTGCGCTCCTGATGTACGGATCCCTGGGTACGGATCCTGGTGTACGTACGAGTGCCCTCGATCGAAGCCTAGGAGACACCCGATCGAGGCGCTAGACGATCCGCGCACGATCTGTGACAGCGAACACATGAACCACTGCGTGATCGTCTCGTAACATTGCCGCATGTCTTCGACCGAGCTGCCCGCCGCGCTGGCCACCACCGTCACGCCGAGGGTCGGGACCGTCCGGGTCGCGGAGGGGGAGCGTCTGCGATCGGTCGGGCTGCCCGGGATCACCCTGACCGTGCGTTCGAGACCGCCCGCGCGCGAGGGACTGCCGCCCGCCCTGTACGTCCATGGGCTGGGCGGTTCGTCGCAGAACTGGTCGGCGCTGATGCCGCTGCTCGACGGGCTCGTGGACAGCGAGGCGCTCGATCTGCCCGGCTTCGGGGACTCGCCGCCGCCCGACGACGGCAACTACTCGGTGACCGGGCACGCGCGCGCGGTCATCCGTTATCTCGACGCGGCCGAGCGCGGCCCCGTGCACCTCTTCGGGAACTCGCTCGGCGGAGCGGTCGCGACGCGCGTCGCCGCCGTACGGCCCGACCTGGTCGAGACGCTCACCCTGATCTCGCCCGCGCTCCCCGAGATCCGCGCGCAGCGCACCGCGTGGCCGACCGCGCTGCTCTCGGTGCCGGGTGTGGCGCGGCTGTTCACCCGGCTCACCAAGGACTGGAGTGCCGAGCAGCGCGTCCGCGGGGTCATGGCGCTCTGTTACGGCGATCCCGGCATGGTGACGCCCGAGGGGTTCCGCGACGCGGTCGAGGAGATGGAGCGGCGGCTCGCGCTGCCCTACTTCTGGGACGCCATGGCGCGTTCGTCGCGCGGCCTCGTGAACGCCTACACGCTGGGCGGCCAGCACGGGCTGTGGCGCCAGGCCGAGCGGGTGCTCGCGCCGACGCTGCTCGTCTACGGCGGCCGTGACCAACTCGTCGCCTACCGCATGGCCCGGCGCGCGGCGCGCGCCTTCCGCGACTCCCGGCTGCTGTCGCTGCCGGACGCGGGGCATGTCGCGATGATGGAGTACCCGGAGACGGTGGCCTCGGCGTTCCGCGAACTCCTCGCGGAAACGGGCGAGTTGACCTCCCCGGCCGGCGCGGACGCGGGGAGCTGAGGCGGGGCGTGGGACGTCACAGTCGCCGGGGGCGGGCCGGTAAGAGCGACACGGGGGAGCTGCCGAGGGTTCCGGCACCCGGTGCCGCACCGCGCGCGGCTCAAGGGGTGGCGCCGGGTACGGGCCCTGCGGCGACCTCGCCGCAGGGGGCCACGCGCGGCCCGCTGGGCCCACAACCACCGGGACCTCGACGCCCCACGCCGACCGGCACTCCGCTCCCCGGAACTCCCCGCCCCCAGGACGGCACGCCTGCGCATGGCGTGCCGCGTTATCCGGACGGGACTCCCGCGCATGGCTTCCCGCGTCTTCCCGACGGCACACCGGCGCATGGCTTCCCGCGGATGGCGAGCGGGGCTCCGGTGCAGGGTGTTCCGCGTCTTCAGGACGGGACTCCGGCCCACGGTGTGCCGCGTTATCCGGACGGGACTCCGGCGCACGGTTTCCCGCGTCTTCCCGATGGCACGCCAGCGCAGGGTGCGCCGCGCTACGCGGACGGGACTCCGGCGCATGGTTTCCCGCGCCTTCCCGACGGCACGCCGGTCCACGGTGTTCCGCGGTTCGCCGATGGGACGCCCGCGCACGGCATCCCCCGTATGACCGGCGCTGCGCCCGCTCGTGAGGTGCCCCGGTCGCCGGACGGCACCCCCGCGCGTGGTGTGCCCCAGGCGCGTGCGGGACACCCCGAGCAGCGTGAACCCGGCGGTGGCTGGGGCGCGTTCAGGGGTGGCCCGCGGACGGCGGGGGCCACGGACGGCGGGCCGCAGGCCATGCCGCAGGGGGCGCCGCAAGGCATGCCCCAGGGGGCACCCGGACCGCGCATCCCCCGGCAGCGGCAGGAGGCCGACGCCGGGCTCGGGCCCGACCCGGGGCTCCGGCAGGCCTACGTCGACGCCTTCGACGAGAGCGAGGGCAGCGGCGAGGAGCCGGGGACCGACGAGTCGGGGACCGAGGAGGCGGGGAAGGGCAAGGGCGCCAAGGGGCGGGCGTTCACCGGAATCGCCGCGGCCGCCGTCACCACCGTGCTCGCCGTAGTGGTGGCCGGGCAGGTGGCCGCCGGGCGGCACGACGCCACCGCGCAGACGCAGGCCGCCGCCGGTGGCGGACTGGACGCCCGCGCGTCCGCCTCGCCCGGGGGCACCGGGTCGACCCCGTCCGTGGCGCCGAGCGCGACTCCGCTGACGTACGACCAGAAGATGGGTGTGAGGTACGCGCTCAGTGCCACCCTCAAGGCCTCGGGGAAGTTCGACGCCGTCCCCGGGTTCGACAAGGCACCTGGAAAGGGTCAGAAGTACACATACCGGGTGGACGTGGAGAAGGGCCTCGGCCTCGACGCCGCCCTCTTCGCGCAGGCCGTCCAGAAGACGCTGAACGACAAACGGAGTTGGGCCCACAACGGCGCCCGTACCTTCGAGCGGATCTCCTCAGGCGAGCCTGACTTCGTGATCACGCTGGCCAGCCCCGGCACCACCGCCGAGTGGTGCGCCAAGTCCGGGCTGGACACGACCGAGGACAACGTGTCGTGCGACTCGGCCTCCACCGAGCGCGTGATGATCAACGCGTACCGCTGGGCGCAGGGCTCCAAGACCTACGGTGACGCGATTCACCCGTACCGGCAGATGCTCATCAACCACGAGGTCGGCCACCGCCTCGGATACGGCCATGTCACCTGCGAAAAGGACGGCGAGCTCGCGCCCGTCATGCAGCAGCAGACCAAGTTCCTCGACCATGACGGAATCCACTGTCGGGCCAACCCCTGGCCCTATCCGGGGAGTTGACGGAGGGTTCGCGGGGGGCCACTGGGGCCACGTTGACATGCTCCGAAAGTTCGTTCATATTTTTGCGCATGTGGTCTAGTCATGCCGTCCGTCGCGCCGCCATCGAGCTGGCGCTGATTGGCGTGACCGCGCTCTGCGTCGCAGACATCCACTGTCGCTGACGCCCGCCCTTGGCGTGTGCGTCGTACTTCCGCTTCCGTCGTGACCGTGTGTGACCTTATCGGTCCCTGGTTTTCCGACTTCGCGACCTTTTTTGACGACCTGACGCCGGGGCAGACGTCCGTTCACTTCCGTCTCACTCCTCGTCAATCTGTCTCATCATTCGAGAGGTCGTCTTCCGATGCGTCAACCGTCCGTCATAGCCCGCCGCGTGGCCGCGGCATCCGTCACCCTGGTCGTGGCAGCGGGCGCGGCCGCCTGCGGGCCGAAGGACAACGATGCCAAGGGCGCCGGTGGCGACTCCAAGCCGCAGAAGGGAGGCACGCTCACCGTCCTCAACTCCAACCCGCAGGAGGACTTCGACCCGGCGCGCCTCTACACCTCCGGCGGCGGCAACGTCCCCTCCCTCGTCTTCCGTACGCTGACCACGCGCAACCGCGAGAGCGGTGCCGCCGGCGCCAAGGTCGTCCCCGACCTCGCCACCGACACCGGCCGCCCGAGCGAGAACGCGACCGTGTGGACGTACACCCTGAAGAAGGGCCTCAAGTACGAGGACAGTACGCCGATCACCTCCGCCGACATCAAGTACGGCATCGAGCGTTCCTTCGCGGCCGAGCTCTCCGGCGGCGCGCCCTACCTGCGGGACTGGCTCATCGGCGGAGCCGACTACCAGGGGCCGTACAAGGACAAGAAGGGCCTCGCCTCGATCGAGACCCCGGACGACCTGACCATCGTCTTCCACCTGAACAAGCCCGAGGGCGAGTTCCCCTACCTCGCCACGCAGACCCAGTTCACGCCCGTCCCGAAGGCCAAGGACAACGGCACGAAGTACGAGGAGCACCCGATCTCCTCCGGTCCGTACAAGGTCGTCAAGAACGAGAACGACGGCGAGCGGATCACCCTGGAACGCAATACGTACTGGTCCGCCGCGACCGACGCCGAGCGCAAGGCCTACCCGGACAAGATCGACGTACGGTCGGGCCTGGACTCCTCCGTGATCAACCAGCGGCTGTCCGCGTCCCAGGGCGCGGATGCCGCCGCCGTCACCACGGACACCAACCTCGGCCCGGCCGAGCTCGCCAAGGTGACGGGTGACAAGGCGCTGGCGGCACGCGTCGGCACCGGGCACTTCGGCTACACCAACTACATCGCCTTCAACCCGAAGGTGAAGCCGTTCGACGACCCGAAGGTGCGGCAGGCGATCGCCTACGCCGTCGACCGTTCGTCGGTGATCAACGCGGCGGGTGGTTCGTCGCTGGCCGAGGCCGCGACCACCTACCTGCCGAACCAGAAGTCCTTCGGCTACACGCCCTACGACCACTTCCCGGCGGGCGCGTCGGGCAACCCGGCCAAGGCCAAGGAACTGCTGAAGGAGGCCGGTCACCCGAACGGGATCACCGTCACCCTCACGCACTCCAACGACAAGGACTTCGAGACCAGCCCGGAGATCGCGACCGCCCTCCAGGACGCCCTGAAGAAGGCCGGGATCACGGTCAAGCTCCAGGGCCTGGAGGTCAACGACTACAAGGACAAGATCCACAGCGTCAAGAGCGAGCCGGGCTTCTTCCTCGCCCACTGGGGTGCCGACTGGCCCTCCGGCGGTCCCTTCCTGGCCCCGATCTTCGACGGCCGCCAGATCGTCAAGAACGGCGCCAACTTCAACACCGGCTTCCTCAATGACAAGTCCGTCAACGACGAGATCGACGCGATCAACAAGTTGACGAATCTTGACGAGGCCGCCAAGCGCTGGGGCGCACTGGACAAGAAGATCGGCGAGCAGGCCCTGACCGTGCCGCTGTTCCACCCCGTCTACAAGCGCCTGTACGGCAGCGCGGTCAAGAACATCGTGATCAGCGACTGGACCGGCGTGCTGGACATCTCCCAGGTCGCGGTGAAGTAGCGCCGTGAGCGAGGCAATCGTCGCCTCTCAGGCCCCCGGGGCGGGCCTCGCGTCCGTCCCGGGGGGCTCGGGGGGCCGTCAGGTCTGGGGGGGGGGGGGCCCGCCGCGCCCCCCCCCCCGCGCGGCGGGGGGCGGCGCGCCTCTCCTCCCGCCCCCCCTCCCCC
>NZ_JAGXJM010000119.1:0-1218 GCF_019091445.1 Streptomyces sp. GbtcB7 | reverse complement strand
GGAGGCGGTGATCCAGGCCCGCGGCCAGGGCGGCGAACGTCAGGTCGAGAACGCCGAGGTCGTGCTCGTCAGCGGCAACGGAGGCGTTCTGGACCACCACTCCACTCTTGTCCTCGGCGCGCACGCCGGCTGAAGAACCGAAAAGGAGTTCCTTCCATGCCCCTTGCGGCCGTCCACCGGGACCCCGTCACCGAAACCTTCTTCGACTTCACCGCCCGCAGCACATTCCCTGTGCTGCGCTGCCGGGCCTGCGGCAAGCACTCCGGGCCCAAGGAACAGCAGTGCTGGGCCTGCGCCTGCACCGACCTGGAACCGCGGGCCGCGGCCGGCGGCGCCCGGCTGGTCAGCTGGTCCGTCACGCACACCCGGCCCCAGACCGGCGAAGAGCCGGCGCGCACCGTACTGGCCGTCGCCGAACTGGACGAGGGGCCCTGGTGGTGGTCCCAGCTCCTCGACGCCGACCCGGCCGCACTCGCTGTGGGACAGCGGCTGCGCATCGACTTCGAGCGGCCCGAGGGCGGGGAGGCCGTCCCGGTCTTCCGGCCCGCCCTCACCGACCCTGCCCGACACACCTCGTAAGACATCCGATCCAAGGAGCTGCACATCATGGCCTGCACCGACGCCAACCACTACATCGGCGGCACCTACACCGCGCCCGCGGGCACCGGCCTGATCCAGGTCGTGAACCCGGCCACCGGTGAGGTCTTCGGGCGGGCCGCGGACGGTACCGCCGAGGATATCGACACCGCGGTCGGTTCTGCTCGCGCCGCGCTGCCCGGCTGGGCCGCGCGCGGCGGCAAGGAGCGGGCTGAGGTCATGGAGCGGTTCGCCGACGCCATCGACGGCGCCGGCGACCGGCTGGCCTCGCTGGTGAGCACCGAGAACGGCATGCCGGGCTTCCTGTCCCGGCTCTCCCAAGTCACCGCCTCCGCCAGCCAGTTGCGGTACTACGCCGGACTCGCCCGGGAGACGCCCGAGGAGGAGACCCGTCCCGGCACCATCGGCCCGGTCGTGGTGCGCCGGGAGCCGATCGGCGTCGCCGGGCCCATCGTGCCCTGGAACTACCCGGTCAGCCTGATCATGATGAAGCTCGCCCCTGCCCTCGCCGCCGGCTGCACGGACGTCGACAAACCCAACGTCATCTGTATTTTCGACGGTCGTTGGCGCCTTTAATGCACCGTAATTACCTTCCGCTCTCCTCCGACGAGCAGCAGTGCT
>NZ_JAGXJM010000118.1:0-1228 GCF_019091445.1 Streptomyces sp. GbtcB7 | reverse complement strand
GTGATGTGGATCACGTGTGGGGTGGGATGGGATTATGGGGTTTACTTGTTCGGACAGTAAATGGCTCTGGTGCAGCAGTACCGGGGTCCTGTCGGCAAGGGGCCGCCCCCACGTGGCCCGTCTCTCATGAGCAAGGATGATGATCATGTCGAAGGCCTTCGAAGCGACCGAACTGGGCGGCAAGCGCCTGACGAACCGCATCGTGATGGCACCGATGACCCGCAGCCGTGCCTACGGCCCCGGCCAGTCCCCGACCGAGCTGATGGCCGAGTACTACGCCCAGCGCGCCGACGCGGGCCTGATCATCACGGAGGGCACCCAGCCGTCGGTGATCGGCCAGGGCTACCCCAACACCCCCGGTATCCACTCCGACGAACAGATCACCGCCTGGCGCACCGTCACCGACGCGGTCCACGCCCAGGGCGGCGTGATCTACCTCCAGCTCATGCACACCGGCCGCGTCGGCCACCCCACCCTGATGGGCCTCACCCCGGTCGGCCCCTCCCCCGTCCAGGCCAAGGGCCAGGTCTACACCCACGAGGGCCCCCAGGACTTCGTCACCCCGGAGGAACTCGCCGAGGACGAGATCCACCAGACGATCGCCGACTACGCCACCGCCGCGCGCAACGCCATCGAGGCTGGCTTCGACGGCGTCGAACTCCACGGCGCCAACGGCTACCTCATCCACCAGTTCCTCGCCCCCAACTCCAACACCCGCACCGACGCCTGGGGCGGATCGCCCGACAAGCGCATCCGCTTCGCCGTCGAGACCGCCAAGGCCGTCGCCGCCGCCATCGGAGCCGACAAGACCGGCTTCCGCATCAGCCCCGGAAACCCCTACAACGACATCGACGAAACCGACCGCACCGACGTCGACGCCACCTACACCGCCCTCGTCGACGCCCTCGCCCCCCTGGGTCTCGCCTACCTCCACCAGATGGAAGCCCCCGAGATCCGCGATCTGACCCTCCGCCTGCGCAAGGCCTGGCCCACCACCTTCATCCTCAACCCCTTCACCGGCATGGAGCCCACCGGCCCCGACGCCCTCACCCTCATCGACGACGGCACCACCGACCTCATCGCCTACGGCGGACTCTTCCTCGCCAACCCCGACCTCCCCACCCGCCTCGCCCAAGGCGGCCCCTTCAACACCCCCGACCGCGCCACCAGCTTCGGCGGCGACCACACCGGCTACACCGACTACCCCACCCTCAACTAACCACCAGCC
>NZ_JAGXJM010000117.1:0-1242 GCF_019091445.1 Streptomyces sp. GbtcB7 | reverse complement strand
CACACACCGGGGCCCTGGACTAAGAAGGGTCAGGAGGCCACACTGAGGTCAGTTGGTCCTTGAAGAACACGCTGGCCTCGAACTGGACGGGGCTGGTGGTGGTGATCTTGTCGGAGAAACCGAAGGCAAGTCGCGGGCCACTGGAGGACCGCCAAACGGCTATGCCCTGGGGTTCACGTCCGGGCAAGGAGGCGCCGGCCGTCGTCGCGAATTTCCAGCGGTATGCACTTCCAGGATCGTTCATGTCGATGCATATGATGTACGAGGGCGGGGTGGAGTCGCTGCTAGAGGGTGGTCCGCCGAAGAGCAGGTAGGCGTATTGCCCGTATGCGGTGATGCCCTGGAACAAGTCGCTGTCGTTCAGCCCGAGTTCGGCGTTGGTGGGAATGGCCCGCTCCAGCAGGCGCTTGGAAATGACACCCGAGGACAGCACCTCGGATAGGTCGAACAGCGCCAGACGCCAAGGGGTCGTCGTTCCCATGTACCGAATGAGAAGCCGGTTGTTGTAGGGATCGATCGCCGGACGAGGACAGTCGAGGAAGGTCGCGACGTCCATCGAGAACACCCCGAGATACTGTCCGCCGCGATTGAAGTAGTCGAGGTCGCCGCCGTCCTTGTACTTGAAGCGGGCGATCTTGTGACTGTTCGACGGCTCAGGCGGCGTGGCATGGGGATTCGAGCTCTCCCAGTCGCCTGCCACCCAGATGTAGGGCGATCCGTCGGTGTCGGGCTCGACCCCGATGGACGAGCCGTGGTCGAACGAGTGAATTGCCATGGCTCCGAGCACATTGCCCGAGAGATCGGTTCTCGTCACCCACAGATCGCCGTTGTCACTGCCCACTTTGGTCTGCACGAAGAAGATGTGCCCGTAGACGTGATCGTAGGCGAACGACTGCATCGCCCAGTAAGGCTGGTGAAGCGTCTGCCGCAAGACGGGATTACCGCCGGTCCCGTCGAGTTTGAAATGCAGGGTCGCATCCACCGTGGCATTGGCCGTTCCCACCGCGGACAGGGAGAGTCCGCCGGTCGCGGCGGCGACGGTCAACGCCGCGCTGCCACGAAGGAATGCGCGCCGGTTCGTGTGGTACTTGCCGCTCTCGTGGGTTATGTCGCTCAAATCATCACCCTCCAGGTCGCCTGACAGATTTTGATCAAACTAGCAGTCAGATCGCGGTGAGAGGAGTGATGAAACTGAACTCGTGAGGGGCGCGTGGGCAGGGCCCCGGTGTGTGCCCGGCTCGC
>NZ_JAGXJM010000116.1:0-1418 GCF_019091445.1 Streptomyces sp. GbtcB7 | reverse complement strand
GAACACCGTCCTCTTCAGCTCCCGGTCCTCGAAGACCGCCTCGATCACCAGGTCCGCGCCGGCGGCGCCCGCGGCGCGGTCGCTGGGATGGGTCCGGCCCAGGATCAGGTCGGCGTCGCCGCGGGTGAGGCTGCCCCGGGCCACGGCCTTGTCGACGACGCGCGCCGAATATGCCCTGCCCTTCTCCGCCCGCGCCAGCGTGGTGTCCTTGAGGACGACGTCAAGACCGGCCCTGGCGCAGGCGTGAGCGATACCCGCGCCCATCATGCCGGCGCCCAGCACGACGACCTTGCGAGCGGTGTGCTGAGGGTGGCCGTCGGGTCGGCTGCCCCCGGCCTTGGTGTGCTGCATGTCGAAGAAGGAGCCCTTGATCATGTTCTTCGCGACCTGACCGGTGACCAGCTCGACCAGGTACCGCGACTCGGTGGCCAAGGCGGTGTCACCGTCGACCTGGGCGCCCTCGACGGCGGCGGCCAGGATCGCCCGCCGCGCGGGCAGGTTCGCGCCGCCCGTCTGTTTGCGCAGCGTCGCGGGCAGCGACGGCAGGATCGCTGAGAGCGGACCCGCCGCCGGGGTTCCGCCGGGCACCTTGTGGCCATTGGCGTCCCAGGGCTGCGCCGCTTCGGGATGGGCCGCGATCCAGGAGCGCGCGGCGGCGAGCATGTCTTCCCGGGTCGACACCACCGCATCCAGGAGGCCCAGTTCTTCCGCTGCCGCGGGTGGGTATGTGAGGCCTTGCAGCAGCACCCGGCTCAGCGTTTCTGTGACGCCCAGCATCCGCACCGTACGGGTGACACCGCCGGCGCCCGGCAGCAGTCCCAGGGTCGCTTCGGGCAGGCCGATGCGTGAACCCTTGGCGTCCAGTGCGATCCGGTGATGACAGGAGAGCGCGATTTCCAGGCCGCCGCCGAGAGCCGACCCGTTGATCGCCGAGACCACCGGTCTGCCCAACTGCTCAAGGCGGCGCAGATCGGCCTTGATTCCCTCGACGAAGGTGAAGAACCGCAGGGCGTCCTGCGGGCCGATCTTGATCATGTCGTTCAGGTCGCCGCCGACGAAGAAGGTCTTCTTGGCCGATGTGAGGATCACGCCGGTGACCGTGTCGCGCTCGGCCTCCAGCCGGTCGACCGTCGCCCGCATGGAGAGGGCGTACGCGGCGTTCATGGTGTTGGCCGACTGGCCGGGGTCGTCCATCGTCAGGACGACGATGCCGTCCGCGCCCCGTTCCCAGTGGATGACGTTGTGCTCGGTCATGAGTGGTTCTCGTCCTTTGCCTCGGAAAGGGGCGTTCAGGCGCGCTCGATGAGAGTGGCCACGCCCATGCCGCCGCCGATGCACAGCGTGACGACCGCGCGGCGCGCGTCGCGGCGCTCGAGCTCGTCGAGGGCGGTGCCGAGGATCATGGCGCCGGTCGCTCC
>NZ_JAGXJM010000115.1:0-1520 GCF_019091445.1 Streptomyces sp. GbtcB7 | reverse complement strand
GGTGGTGTCGGTGGGGGTGTGGGTGGTGAGTTGTGCGGTGAAGACGGTGGTGTTGTTTTGGTGTGCGGTGATGTGGGTGGTGGGGGTTGGGTTGTTGTCGTTGGTGTTTGTGTGAGTGGTGATGTAGGTGGGGGTGTGGTGTTCGGTGTAGTGGTGGAAGGTGGCGTGGAGGGTGGTGGGGTGGGTGGGGTGGGTTGTGGGGGTGGGGTGGGTGTGGGCGGTGGTGGCTTGGTGGGCGGCTTCGAGGAGGACCATGCCGGGGATGTGGTCGGTGGTGTGGTCGAAGAGGATGGGGTGGTGGGGGGTGGGGGTGAGTTGCCAGGTGTGGGGGTGGAGGGTGGGGGTGAGGACGATGTCGTGGGGGAGGTTGCGTCCGTAGTGGGTGGGTGGGGGGTTGGGGGGTTGGTGTTGGGTGCCGGCGGTGCTGGTGATGGTGGTGGTGGTGCCTGCGGTGGTGGTGTGGGGGTGCCGGAGGCGTTGCTAGGTGGTGGGGGTGAGGCAGGTGAAGCGGCCGGTGCCGGTGGCGGTGGGGTGGCCGTTGCGGGTGATGGTGATGTGCATGGTGAAGTCGGTGGGGCGTTTGGTGTGGGAGTGGTGGGGGGTGTAGGTGGCGGTGAGGGTGAGGTCGGTGGGGGTGGGTCCGATGGTGAGGTGTTGGGGGTGGGTGGTGAGGTGGAGGTTGCGCATGAGGAAGTGATGGCCGAGGGGGATGCCGAGTTCGGCGTGGGCGAGGTAGAGGCCGGTTTGACGGATGGTTTCTGCGGCTTGGAGGGGGTGGTGGTGGGTGCCGTCGGGGGTGGTGAAGAAGGTGTGGGCGCGGGGCCATTGGGCGGTGAGGGTGTAGCGGGTGTCGCCGGTTTGTTCGCAGCCGGTGAGGAAGACCTCGGCGAGGGTGGAGCGGTGGACGTATTCGCGGGGGACGGTGGTGGTGAGGCGGGGCATGCGGGCGGGGTCGACGGGTGTTTTTGCGCTGGTGTCGGTGCCCGTTTTTGTTTCCGTGCTGGTCCGCGTGGCGGGGTCTGATTCTGCTGCTGGGCGGGGGCCTGTTGCCGTTCCCGTTCCCGTTCCCGTTCCCGTTCCCGTTGCTGTGGTGGCGGGGGTGGGGTGGTTGTCCTGGTGGACGGTGAGCAGGGTCATGTGGGTCTCCGTGGTGCTGTGGGAGGTGCCGGGATGGACCGTGCAGGGTCATAAGATACGAACCTACCGGTTTTCTTTTCAAGGGCGGGCGGGGAATTTCGCGGGGGCGGGCTGGAGGGTCGGGCCGATGGGTCGGGTGGGGGTGTGCGGGGTGCATATTCATCGGTTCGCCGTGGGTGTGCGGTGGGGATCTTCGCTGGATAAGCGGGGGTTTTGATTCCGTTCTGCGGGTGTCTTCCGGGGGTTGGGGGTGGTGTGCGAGGCTCGGGGTCGGGTGGTTGTGGGGGTGTGCTGGGGTCTCTTGTGTGGGTCTCGGGTGAGGCTATAGTGAAACCGGCCGAGCGGTTTTGTTTTGCGAGTGGTTCTCTGGCGGGTGTCGGTGC
>NZ_JAGXJM010000113.1:0-1685 GCF_019091445.1 Streptomyces sp. GbtcB7 | reverse complement strand
CAGTCGTGGGTTGCGCGCCAGGCACGGCTCAGGACCGAGCCCCAGACGCTCGGCGAGGCCGGGGCGGAATCCTTCGATCACGGCGTCGGAGGCCGCGATGACATCGAGTACCGCCGCGGTGCCCCGAGGGTGCTTGAGGTCAACGGCGATGGACCGCCGATTGCGGTGCAGAGCGGAGCCGGCGGGAAGGCCGGCTTCGGAGGGGCGGTCGATGCGGATCACGACCGCGCCCAGGTCGCCGAGGAGCATTCCGCAGAAGGGCCCTGGTCCGATGCCGCCGAGCTCGACCACGCGGGTGCCGGCGAGCGGCCCCGCGACAGGCTGCCGGGCGAGCGAGTTCACCGGCCCGTCCACTTCGGCTGGCGCTTCTCGGCGAACGCGCTGGCACCTTCCCTCGCGTCCTCGGAGGTGAGGACCGACTGGACCAGCGGACGCTGGCGCTCCCAGCGCTCCTCGGCGGGCCAGGAGGCGGCCTCTCGGAGTACCCGCTTGGTCATGCGCACCGCGAGGGGGCCGTTGGCGGCGATGGAGTCGGCGAGTGCCAGTGCCCCGTCGAGCGCGCCTCCGGGTTCGGTGAGCCGGTTGACCAGGCCGAAAGCGTGGGCACGCCGAGCGTCAAGGGAATCGCCCGTGAGTGCCAGTTCCATCGCCACTTGCTCAGGGATGCGGCCGGGCAGCCGGAGCAGGCCGCCCGCGGCCGCGATCAGGCCGCGCCTGACTTCGGGGAGCCCGAACCGGGCGTCGTCCGCTGCGCCCACCATGTCGCAGGCAAGTACGATCTCGCACCCACCAGCCAGGGCGTGGCCTTCGACCGCGGCTATCAGGGGTTTGCGAGGCGGCGCCTCGGTGATACCTGCGAACCCGCGGCCCTCGACCGTGGGGTTCTCGCCCGAAAGGAAGGCCTTGAGGTCCATTCCGGCGCAGAAACTGCTGCCGGCACCGGTGATCACGCCGACGGCGAGGTCGTCCCGGCGGTCCAGTTCATCGAGCGCGGCGGCAACCCCTTGCGCCACGGCGAGGTTGACGGCGTTGCGCGCTTGCGGCCGGTTGAGGGTGATGACGGCGACGCCGTCGTGGTACTCGGCCAGTACTACCGCGTCGGACTGCAAGGAGGACTCCTTGGTTCGAGACACAGAGAAGAGTTCGCTGACTTATCGATCGATAAATTAAAGCGGAGTCGCGGATGATGTCAACTTGTCGTGGTCGAGTGGGCGCTGGTGAGGCAAAGTCCCGAGGTGGCATTCGATCGGCCTCATGGACTATTTAGCGATCGATAAGTACCGTCGTCGCTGTGGGGAGTTCTGGCCGAGTGTTCGCATGCCGAGCCGTATGCGCGGGATCGCTTCTGGTTCTCCCCCTGACACAGGGCTATGACCCGCTTTCCGTGACGAAGGGGAACACGATGCGCATCGGTATGTCTCTGAGCTACAGCGGCGGCTTCCGTGAGACGGTCGCCGAGCTTGCCGACTATGAACGCGCCGGTCTGGATCTGGTGGCGGTGGCGGAGGCGTACTCCTTCGCCGCGATCAGCCAGCTCGGGTACACCGCCGCGAAGACCGAACGCCCCCAGATCGCGTCCGGGACCCCCCAGATCTACACCCGTCCGCCGACGCTCCCCGCGATGCCGGCCGCCGGCCTGGACTACGTGTCGGACGGCCGATTCATGCTCGGCCTCGGTGCTTCGG
>NZ_JAGXJM010000112.1:0-2113 GCF_019091445.1 Streptomyces sp. GbtcB7 | reverse complement strand
ATGCCTCCACCGTCGCCTTCAACCGAGGCGTGAGGGACCGCAACGGTCTGCAGAAGGAGGTGTACGCGGACCTGAAGGCGGCCTTCGGGCTGTCCGCGCAGCCGGCGGTGCGGGCGGTGAAGAAGGTGGTCGACGCCTACGCCACCCTGCGGGCCAACCTGCGCGCCGGGAATCTGGGGCCCTCGACATCCCGGCGGACAGGTGCATGAGCTGCTGCACCAGGTCCAGGGGGTGCTGACACCGAGCGAACTCGATCTGGTACACGACGATGCCGTCATTTGGCATCGACATCCGCACCTCTGCTGATCACCAACTGCCTCCGGAACCAGTCGACCAACGCTGTTCCTGGAGATCGACGAAGTCACGCACGAGTTCACCGCTCGGGGCCGCCAGTCCGGCCAAATGAGAGCCGGCGCTGGAGTCCATCAGGTCGTCGATGGCCTTGGCGATGGCGCCCTCGGCAACGTGTTCGCGATCCAGCGGATCACCGCGGAGAACACCACCCTCAAGCAGCGCGCTCTTCAGCTCACCACCGACAACCGCACCTTGGAGGAACGCTTGAAGGCCGCGCGCGCCAACCTGCGCTTCCAAGACCGCCGCGTCGCCGGCCTGGAGGTCAAACTCGTCGATCCGACCGCGATCACCTGACCTCGACGCTCCACTTCGTCCGAACCTGCGGCCTGGCCCCTGGACCCGGCGGCCAGGCCGTGTCGGCGAACGACCGGTTCGCGGCACGAGAGTGCGTTCGGCGGTCGCGTGCTCAGCGGTATGACAGGACGTTTCTGATCGGCTGGCCAGCGACGATCTCTCTTGCCTGCGGCTTGATCGACTTGTGTTCTGGAACGGTGAGCGCGTACCGGTCATCAGCGACGGCGAATTCACGAGCTGATCCATTGGCGGGACCAGGCGAGTGCGGTGGCGGAAAGCTTGCCGCGTGGTGCGGCGGCGTCCGCGGTCCCCAGGCACTGTCCGCCGTCGAACAGCCCCAGTTCGTAGTGCACGGTGTGCTCGTCGTGTCCGCTGACGGCGATCCCGATGTCGTAGGAGCGAGGGTGAAGGACTTCGCCGAGGTAGGTCACGCGGTAGCGCCAAGGGAGGTATCGGGGGAGCTTCCTGGCAGCGTCGTCTCCCGGCAGACGGTGTGCATAAGACACGATCGCCTCGTCGTACCAGCCCAGTTGGGCGATGTAGTTGACGTGCCGGTTGAGGTCGACGTCCCCGACGCGGCTGTGGACGGTGGCAGCGGCCGGGTAGTACTGCCGCTTGCGGCGACGCGGGTCGGGTTTCGACGCGATTGCTGCACTGGTTTGAGGCAGTTGCAGCTCCTCAAGGTCGGCGCGCAATTCGTCCGGCAAGGTGATCGGCCCGGACTTGTCGGCGAGGACGATGGTGGCCTCAGCCGTGGCGACGAGGTGCCCGTCGACGAACATGCCTTGACCGTAGGTGTACGAGGACCGTTCGATCGCGCGGATACCGGTGCCGATCCGGACCGTCGCGCCGACCTTGCCGAACGCCGTCTGCCGTTTGACACGCTGGCCGACAAACAGGATCTGGTACGGCTTGAACCCGCCGTCAGCCGTGAGCTTGTCGAAGCGCGAGAAGCGCAGACCAACCCGGGGATGCTCGAACAGACGCGACAATGCCACCGTGCTTGTCGTGCCGTCCGGTGCGAGGTCGCCGAACCGTTGCACCACCTGCTGGTGGTCAGGAAAGTCGTTCTCGGCCAGTAGCGCGGCGTTGGACTGTTCGTCGATGGTCAACGGTTGTTCCTTTCAGGATGGTCACCAGGTTTTGGGCAGGGATCGCAGACCGTAGATCAGTGCCCGGTGCTTGAAGGCGGGTCTGGCGGCGGGGTCGGCGAGGCGCAACCCGGGGAACCGCTGCACCAATGCCGGAAGCGCCAGCTGTAGTTCGAGGCGAGCCAAAGTCGCGCCGAGGCAGTGGTGGATGCCGTGGCCGAAGGCAACATGCGGACAGCGGCCACGGGTGACGTCGAGGTCGTCTCCGCCATCCAGCAGCGCCGGAACGCGGTTCGCCGCGGGCAGCGAGGTAACCACGTGATCGCCACGCCGGACCAGGTGCCCGCCGATGATGGTGACCTCGACAGCTACCT
>NZ_JAGXJM010000111.1:0-2527 GCF_019091445.1 Streptomyces sp. GbtcB7 | reverse complement strand
TGGTCGGGTAGCCGGGTCATGTTGCCATGACCCGGCCCCCTCAGAACCGGGCATGCCTGTTTCCAAGCACCACGGCTCAAGCAAGCCCAAACGCTTCACAGGATCTGCTATTTGGTGGTGCCATCGCGTGCATGAAGTTGCTGATGGCATTCGGAGTGCACGAGTCGAAGATTCTTGACTTCATCAGATCCACCGTCTCGCCGGTAGGTGAAGTGGTGTTTGTGCAACCGCTTCTTCATCGCGTCGAACCAGTCAATCCACTCGCGTGGGCTTTCTGGCTCATATTCCGCGCCGACGATGAGCGCCTGACCACAGAGCGGACAAAGTCCTTTCTGGCGGGCTGCCAGAGTCAGGCTGATTCTGTCCATCGGTGGGGGTGTGCGCGTCTTGCGGCGTTGGCTCCAGTAGTCACCGAGCGTGGGATCGTCAGGTGAGGACTTTCCCTTGACAAGCTGGTGCCGTCTGATGTTGGTCCAGGCGAACTTGGGAAGGTGTGCACCTGTGGTGCGGTCACCGAAGACCCAGTTGTTGTTCTTGGACCGGTTGAGTCTGCCGAAGTACTTGCTGACGATCCAGTGCTTCGACTTCTTCGGGTGGGTGCGTTTGGCCCATTTGTAGGTGAGCGTCCAAACGTAACTATCCAGCGCTGAGAACGTCTTGCTGGATACCACCGTCCGGTAGTACGCAGACCAGCCCCTGACGATAGGGGAAAGTCTGCGCAGTACGACTGTGATGTTCTGCCCGAGGAGAGCCTGCATCTCGGAGCGCAGTCGATTCCGGATTCTCTTCACCGCATCCTTGCTGGGCGTAATGATCAGGCTGTCGCCATGGCGGCGGACATTGAATCCGAGGAAGTCGAATCCTTCCGATAGATGGAGGATTCGTGTCTTCTCTTCGTTGAAGCGAAGCCCTCGGGGTTCAAGCCAGATGCCCATTCGCGACTTGACCGTCTCAGCCTCTTCCTTGCTCGTGCAGAACACGGCAAAGTCGTCGGCGTAACGCACCAGAATGGGCGTCCCTTTCGCGGCCCACATCACCTTTCCTTTGCGGGTTGCGAACCGGACGCCTGCGGATTCCTCCATTCCGTGGAGTGCAATGTTGAGCAACAGGGGGCTGATCACTCCGCCTTGAGGTGTTCCCTCGTCGGTGCGAGTGAAGCGTCCATTGTCGACCACTCCCGCCTTCAGCCACTGGCGGACGAGTTCCCTGGCGGGGAAGCCGCCGACACCGTCGAGCAGGTGGTCGTGGTCGATGCGGTCGAACGCTGCGGCCAGGTCGGCGTCGAGTACCCACTGACGCTTGGCCGCCTTGCCCTTCGCGGTGCTGAAGATCGCCTGGATGGCGTCGTGGCATCCGCGGCCTGGCCGGAATCCGTAGGAGCGTGATTCGAACCGGGCTTCCCACTCAGGTTCCAGCGCATTCTTCACGCGTGCCTGGATTACTCGGTCGCGCATGACCGGGATACCGAGCGGGCGTTGCTTTCCATTGCTCTTCGGGATATAGACCCGCTTGACGGGCTTGGCTCTCCAGGGTTGGGTTTGCTGGCCAATATCGACCGCCATGCGGGCACGCGCCTGGGGGGTGAGTGCCCGTTCCCTGTCGATGCCTGCCGTCTTGCGGCCCTTGCTCTGCTGTGTCACTCGTTTCACACTCACGAGCGTGTTACTGCGGCTCCGCAACATGAGCTTTTGCAGATTGCGGACCTTCTTGAGGTCCCCTTCCTGTGTCGCTTTGAAGATCCGTTGTCTCAGGCGCCGTACGTTTCCCTCAGTGCTGGCCCAGTCGATGCTGTGCCAGTCCAGTGGGTCGCCCTGCGGTCCGTTCACTCCGGAGGTGCGGCCGGCAGCAGGGGCTGTCTGTCGCATGTTCCTCCTTTGCATCTAACTTGTCCGGAAGGTTCTGGCGTCGTTACTCGGGATGGTTCAAAGGCTCACCCGGCCCACGTGGGCACCCTTGCGGGTCAGGTCATTCAGACCTGTATCCGGCGAGTTATAGCCTGGGTTGAAGGACTCCAGGGTTTTCCTCCGACCTTTCGGTCGACCGGCGTTCGCTTCTTGGGCCATCCTGTTCCCGCTGGAGAGTTGGGCCTTCCTTGCGGTTGGCTTACCGGGCCAGAGCCCGGACTCCAACGGGGTTTCCACGTTCCACACACGTAAGTTGCAGCTGGGGTGGGTGCCCCCTCTATCCCGGAACCGGCGGTGTCCTCCTCCCGATCTAAAGTCCTCGGGAGTCGCCTGGCGTGTTCCAACGCCGGGTTCTGTAGCCGCTGATTACGAACCATCGGGCGGCTTCAACCTTACGAGACATCAGCAGGGGTTCACACTGTTCACCCGTCCAGCCTTTCCCTCGCCTGTTGTTCCCCGATGGCCAGGGAACCCTTGGGCTTGAACACTCAGCTTCACACCTCGCTGTTACCAGCGACGCATGTGAGCGCGGGAACGGATTGCAGACACTAATCCGGGGTCAGCACGCTTTCGCTCCCTTCGTGGCTTTCCCACTTAACGTGTGCGACTTCGTGTCGCACCTT
>NZ_JAGXJM010000110.1:0-2539 GCF_019091445.1 Streptomyces sp. GbtcB7 | reverse complement strand
GGGGTGCGATTCCCGGCCATCGGAGAGCTGCCGTACTTGCTCACCCTCGCGGGCCACGGCTTCTACTGGTTCCGGCTGCGACGCGCGATCACCCCCGGCACCGCCAGGCGATCCTGACCGCACGTGATCGCACGTGATCGTGTGCCCATCGAAGATCGCTTGCCTCTGAAAGGACGTGTCGCCATGCCGAAGACCGCGTTGCACCGTCCGGGCAGCCATGCCCCCGCCGCCCTGCTCACCTCGCTCGCCGAACTGCTGCGGCAATGGCTGCCGCGGCAGCGCTGGTTCGCCGGCAAGGGCCACCCCGTCACCGGTCTGAGCGTGGTGTCGTCGACCGAGCTGTACCCGGGCTGCCTGCATCTCCTGATACGCACCGAACACCTCGGCGGCTCCGACCCCGAAGGTCCCGGCACTCCCCCGCCCGACGACTGCTATCAGCTCCTGCTCGGCGCACGCGAGGTCCTGCCACCCCGGCTCGCCCCCGCCTTCATAGGCCGTCCGAGCGCAGGCCCCCTGGCCGACCTCAGCGTGTACGACGCCTTCCACGATCCCGACGCGGCGGGTCTGCTCCTGGAACGACTGCGCACGCCCGGGGCCGCGGGACCGCTGCTCTTCGAGCGGGATCCCCAGGTGACGGTCCCCTGCGGTCTCGCCCCCCGGCTCCTCGACACCGAGCAGTCGAACTCCTCCCTCGTGTACGGGAACTCCTTCATCCTGAAGGTCTTCCGCCGCGTCCAGCCGGGCATCAACCCCGACCTGGAGGTGCCCTGGGCGCTGGCCCGGCAGGGCTGCACCCGCGTACCCGCCCCCGCGGCGTGGTTCGGCACCTCGCAGCCGCGGGAGGCGACACTCGGGGTGCTCCAGCCGTTCCTGCGCGACGCCTCCGACGGCTGGACCCTGGCACTCCAATCACTCACCTTGGGCGGGGAGTTCACCGAAGAGGCATATGAACTCGGTCGGGCCACCGCCGAGATACATGTGGCGCTGGCGGCGGCGTTCCCCGTACGAGCGCCCAGTCCGTTGCAGCACCGGCAACTCGCGGCCTCGATGAGTGAACGGCTCGACACCACGGCCCGCTCCGTGCCCGAACTCCGGCCGTACGCGGCGGGGCTGCGCTCCGCCTTCGACGCGCTCGCGGCACTCGACGCGGCGATTCGGCCGGCGCAGCGGATTCACGGCGACCTCCACCTGGGGCAGGTGCTGCGAGCCGGGCGGCAGTGGTCCGTCATCGACTTCGAGGGCGAGCCGGCCCGTCCGCTCACCGAGCGCCGACGCCTCCAGTCCCCCGTACGCGATGTCGCGGGCATGCTGCGCTCCTTCGACTACGCAGCGCGCTCCCGCCGGCCGTGGCGCCCCGAGTGGGCGCAGCGCTGCCGGGAGGCCTTCTGCGCGGGGTACGCCGCCGCGGCCGCGTGGGACCCGCGCGAGGAGCCCGAGCTGCTGCGCGCGTACGAGACCGACAGGGCCGTGTACGAGGTGCTGTACGAGGCGAGGCACCGGCCCGACTGGCTGCCGGTCCCGATGGCGGCGGTCGGTCGCCTCGCCGAAGGCGCGGAGGAACCGCGTGGCGAACACCCCACCGAGCGTCCTGCCCGACGTCCAGCCGACCATCGCGTCGAGCATCACGCCGAACACCGCGTCGAACGTCCTGCTGAACGCCTTTGACGACGACCCGGAGCCCAGGATCCATCCGCCCCACCGCTTTCCCCGAGGAGGCTGAAGCCGTGGCAGTTCCCACCACCGCCGTTGGCACCAGGCCGGTAGCCGCGCTGGACGCGACGGACCGCGCGCGCCTGTTGTCGGGCGCCCACCACGATCCACACGCGCTGCTCGGCGCACACCCGGTACCGGGGGGTGTCGTGTTCCGCGTGCTGCGACCGTATGCCGAGGCCGTCGCGGTGGTGGTGGACGGCCGCCGCACGGAGCTACGGGGGGTCGGTGACGGCCTCTTCTCGGGCGTCCTGCCGCTCGACACGATCCCCGAATACGTGCTGTCGGTGACGTACGCGGGCCACGCGTACGAGGTGCACGACCCGTATCGCTTCCTGCCGGCGCTGGGCGAGGTCGATCTGCATCTGATAGGCGAGGGACGCCACGAGGAGCTGTGGCGGGCGCTCGGGGCTCATCCCCTGACCCACCAGGGCGTGACCGGCACCCGCTTCACGGTCTGGGCACCCAACGCCCAGGGGGTCAGGGTCTGCGGGGACTTCTGCCACTGGGACGGCACCGCCTACCCCATGCGGTCGCTCGGTTCCTCGGGCGTCTGGGAGCTGTTCATGCCCGGCATCGGCGAGGGAACGCCGTACAAGTTCGACATCACCCGGCCCGACGGTACGCACACGATGCGCGCCGACCCGATGGCCCGCCGCACCGAAGTGCCTCCGGCGACCGCCTCGATCGTCACGGAGTCGTCCCACGTGTGGACGGACGAGGAGTGGATGGCGGGGCGGGGCGCCCGTCCCGTGCACGAGGCACCGCTGTCCGTGTACGAGGTCCACCTGCCCTCCTGGCGCCCGGGCCTGACCTACCGCCAACTGGC